>JANYAA010000387.1 GCA_025355255.1 Chloroflexota bacterium
GGCCGGCGCCGGGGCCCTGATCACCGTACGGCACCGCGCGCCGACCCTCCCGGCCGGGACATGTCAGACTCCGCGTGATGACCGCAGCACGCCACCGCTGGGTGTTTCCCGACCCCATCAGGCTTGATCCCGTGTTTGCAGCCGCCGCAAGCGAGCAGGGTCTCGGCAGGTTTGCCGCTGCCGTTGTGGCCCGACGGGGGATTGCCGATCCCGCTGCACTGGCCACCTTCCTCGGGACCGCGGGCGGCGGCCTACATGATCCGCACCTGCTGCCTGATGCCGGTGCGCTTGTGGCCCGGATCGCCGCCGCCCGGTCAGCCTCGGAGCGGGTCATGATCTTCGGGGATTTCGACGCTGACGGGCTGACGGGGCTCGCCCAACTGGTGATCGCCTTCCGGCGCCTTGGCCTGGACGTGGTGCCGTATGTGCCTTCGCGACTGGACGAGGGCCACGGGCTCTCACTCGCCGCCGTTGCGGCCGCGGCCGCGGCTGGCGTCACGCTGATCGTCACCGTAGACACCGGCTCCACCAGCGTGGACGAGGTTGCAAATGCTGTCGCCCGCGGGATTGACGTCATCATCACGGACCACCACCACCTGCCCGATGTGCTGCCCGCGGCTGTGGCGCTCGTCAACCCCCATCGGGCGGACTCCGCGTATCCGGACGCGGGGCTCTCCGGCAGCGGCGTAGCCTTCACGGTGGCTCGCCTCGTGCTGGGGGATCTTGCCGGGGCCGAAGCCGAGGCGCTCGCGTTGGCGGACCTTGCCACCATCGGCACGGTCTCTGATGTCGTCCCCATCCTGGGGGAGAACCGCGTGATTGCCCGGCTGGGGCTTGCGATCCTGCGGTCGGCACCGAGGCCTGGCGTTGCGGCGCTGCTCGCGCGGGCCGGCAACGGACGCGGCGGCACGATTGACCTTGAGACGATTGGATTCGTCCTTGCCCCGCGGCTCAACGCGGCAAGCCGGGTGGGGGAGGCCATGGACGCCGCGCGGCTCCTGCTGGCCGAGACCCCGGCAGAGGCCGCGGACCTTGCGGCGGGTCTGGAAGGGGCGAACACGACCCGTCGCGACCTGATGAAGACCGCCATCGGCGAGGCGCGCGCTGCGCTGGGTCTGGGTGGGGCGGCCGCTGAGGGCAACCCTGCCGTGCGTGCCGCCGGGGGTGCCCCCGCTGCCGCGAGCCTCGTCCTCGGACCGTGGCTGGTGGGGATTGTGGGGCTGGTGGCCGGTCGGATTGCCGAGGAGACGGGGCGCCCGGCCATCGTGGGGACAGTGGTGGGGGACAGCATCCGGTGCTCGTGCCGTGGAGATGGCCGGATGGACCTTGCCGCTGCGCTGGACGCCTGCGGGGACTTGTTCCTGCGTCACGGCGGCCACGCCGCCGCCGCCGGGTTTGAACTGCCGCGTGACCGCTGGGACGAGTTTGCCGCGCGGTTCCTGGCGCTCGCCGCCGCTTGGGTGCCTGAGGATCCCCGTCCGCCGCTCAACGTTGACCTGGCGCTCCCGGCGGAGCTCGTGGATTACGGCCTGTACCGCGATTTGCAGCGGCTCCAGCCGTGCGGTGCGGGCAATCCCGAGCCGCTCGTCGCGGTGCTTGGACTCGTGGTCGCGCGGGCCCGCGCCGCCAACGGCGGCCACTCCCAGCTGGTGCTTCGCCGCGGTCTCGACGTCATCGACGGGATTGCGTTTGGCCGGCCCGATCTTGCGGCTGATCTTGCGGAAGGCGACTGCGTGGACGTTGTAGCCCGCCTCGCCAGCCGCGTCTTTGGCGGCGTGGAGACGCTCCAGCTCGACGTTCGCGATGTCGCCCCGTCAGGCTCGCACCCGCGTGCTGCTGCCGTGCTCGCGCATGTTGCGGAGCGCGCCGAGCGCCGGGCCGCCGGTGATCCAGCCAACCCCGCTCTTCTCGCCCCGCTCGCTCAGGGAGGCCGCGCATGACCCGCTCGCCGCGCTTTGGCAGGCCTCCTGTTGGCCGCCAGCCCGCAACTGGCCGAGAGGGTCTGCCGCGCCGTCTCCGCGGCTCCGTCGCCATTGCGCTCTCGGTGCTCGGTCTGGCTGCCGTGGCCGGTGTGACCCTCGTAGTGGGCAGCGGTGACCTGCCGTTCTCGCCCGGGTCGGGCGGTGGCCCCAACGCGTCCGGCGCTGGTCCGGTGCAGACCGTCTCGCCGTCAAACGTGGTGGTTGTGCCCAGCACCGCGCCAGGTGTGACGGTGCCCGGCTCGCTGGTGTATGCCAAGGATGGCAACATCTGGCTCCAGGCCAAGGGCGTGGCCACGCAGCTGACGAGCGCAGGCACTGACTCCATGCCCGCGTTCTCGCCCGATGGCGCCAGCGTCTACTTCGTCCGCACACGGCCCATGAAGGGTTACTGGGCGGGCGCCAACTACCTGCTCAATGTGCCCAGCCTCATGCGCGTCCCCGTGGCGGGCGGCGATGCGGCGCAGATCCTGGACGGCCTCATCGACCCGTCCGGCCCGCAGCGCTACAACGGCTTCATCCGCGAGCCTGCGATCTCCCCCGACGGCAAGACGGTGGCCTTTGCCACCGATCTGCCCGACCCATCGCACAGCGATGTCGTGATCAAGCTCCTTACCATCGCCACGAGCAAGGTCTCGAGCCTGGGCCTGCTCGACGTGCCTCCGCTTGGCCATCAGGATCCGGCATGGCGACCTGACGGGCAGATGCTCCTGTACGTCCTGAACAACCGCGATGGGGCCAAGGGCGCGCCGGTCATCATGTCGTACTCGCTCGCAACGAAGAAGTCCAAGAGCGTTACGGGACCGGGGTATCTGCACCCGTCGTGGTCCCCTGACGGCAAGTACATTGCCGCCACGCGCACCAGCGCCTTTGGCACCGTCCTCGTGATCCTCTCGGCGGCGACCGGTGCGGAGGTGGCGCAGTTGAGCGACGATGCAACGAGCTGGGCTCCTGTCTGGTCGCCGGCCGGCAACCAGATCGCCTTCCTCCACGCGCAGGGCCAGGTGGTGGACCTGCGGATGGTCCAGCTCAGCGGTGCCGCGGGTGCCTGGACGGTGAGTCCCGCAATCAACCTGACGTCGGCGGCAGGTCTGGACAGCATCTCGCGGCCGGACTGGTTTGCCCCGGCGGACCAGATGCCCACCCCCACGCCGGCCCCCGCCACGCCCAGCGTCACGCCCATGACCACGCCCTCACTCGGCGTCAGCCCCTCGCCCTCGTGAGCCCCACGTACCTCGAGCGGCTCGGGGCACGTACCGGACATGTCCGCACCGTGCTCTGTCTGGGCGTGGATCCCGAGGCGAGTGCGCTGCCGGCGGGCTACCCCCAGACCCTCGCAGGCGTTGAGCAATTCGCGTCGCTGCTGATCGAGAGGGCGCTGCCCTTTGCCGCGGCCGTGAAGCCCAACCTCGCGTTCTTCGAGGCGTTCGGTTCGGCTGGCGTGGGCGCGCTGGAGCGGCTGCGCGCCAAGGTGCCCGCCGACGTCCTGTTTGTCGCCGATGCCAAGCGCGGCGACATCGGCACCACGGCGAGTCGGCAGGCAGCAGCCCTGTACGACATCCTGGGCGCGGACGCGGTGACCGTGAACCCGTACCTCGGCGAGGAGGCGATTGCGCCGCTGCTGGCGCGGCTCGAGCGCTTCGCCTACGTGCTGGCGCGTACCTCCAATCCGGGGGCCGGCGAGCTGCAGGGATTGATGGTCGCGGCGGATGCAGCTGCGGGTCACCCTGCTGAACCGCTCTGGGCGCGCGTCGCCCGCCGCGCGGCCGCGTGGGGCCCCGGCGGTACCGTTGGGCTGGTGGTTGGGGCCACTGCGCCCGCGGAGCTCGCAGCAATCCGCGGCATCTCGCCAGCGCTCCCGCTCCTTGTGCCCGGCGTGGGCGCGCAGGGCGGAGAGGTGGCACCGGTGCTCGCTTCGGGACCCGTCCAGAGCGGTATTGCCGCGGCGTTTCCGGGCGGCGGCCTGCTCGTCAACGTGTCGCGCGGCATCGCAACGGCGGCCCTCGGAGATGTCGCGAGGGGCGGTCCGGCAGACCCCGGCGAGCGTCTCGCTGAGGCTGCTGCCGAGTGGAGCCGTCGCCTTGCTGTGCTACCCTAATGCCCCCGGATCAGGTCCGATCCCGCCACGAGGCCCCCATCAAATGCCGTTCAATATCGGTCCCGGTGAGCTGATCATCGTCCTGATCATTGCGCTGATTGTGGTTGGCCCGGGCAAGCTGCCTGACGTTGGCTCCGCCCTCGGAAAGAGCATCCGCGAATTCCGTAAAGCTGCAACGGACGTCAAGGAGACGACGAACCTGGACGCCCCGGCCCCGGCTCCCGCTCCGGTCCCCGCACCTGCCCCCGTGGTCGAGACGTCTGACACCGGCAGCGCCAGCGCCAGCGCCTAGGCCCTCGGCCTGGCACCGGCACCCGGAACCCGATCATGGCTGACACCGACGTCCTGCGCGATACGGGCACGCCCGCGCGCATCGAGCCCGAGGTGACGCCGCCGAGTGCGCCCGGCGAGATGTCGCTGGTTGACCACCTCGTCGAGTTGCGCAATCGGCTCATCAAGGTGGTCATCGCGATCGCGGTCTGCTCAATCGTCGGATTCATCTTCGGCGACCCGATTGTCGGCTTCCTGAAGGCGGCAATCCCGGGCGACAAGCCCCTGTACTTCACGGGCCTGGGCGACGCGTTCGTGATCAAGCTCAAGATCGCGATCGTCGTGGGCGTCATCATCTCGATGCCAGTCCTGCTGTTCCAGATCTGGAGATTTGTCGCGCCGGGCCTCACGTCTGACGAGCGCCGGGTGGTTCGCCCGTGGCTGCCGCTGGCATTCGTGTTCTTCGCCATCGGCACGAGCATCGCCTACGTCATCCTGCCGTTCGCGGCGGGCTTCCTGGTCAGCTTCTCCACCAACGATCTGCAGCCGCTGATCACTGCCGGGGAGTACTTCAACTTCGTCACCGCGATGTTTCTGGCGTTCGGCCTGATCATGGAGTTTCCCATCCTGCTGTACGGGCTCTCGCGCGTGGGCATCGTGACGTCCCAGCGGCTCACCGCAGCACGCCGGCCGGCCATCCTCGGCATCGCCATCTTCGCCACCGCCATCACCCCTGGCGGCGACCTTGTCAGCCCCACCGTCCTCGGCCTCACGATGTACGTGTTGTTTGAGGGGACGATCTTCTTCATCCGGCGCAGCGGCAAGTAGCCCCGCGCGTGGAGGCGGCATGACCGACGCCCCGCTCGATACCGGCCCGGCGCCGGCTTCAACGCCCGCAACACCGCCGGCCCCAGCGCCGCAGCAAGAGGTCGTGGTCGTCACCGGCTTGTCGGGCGGCGGCAAGACCGCAGCCGCGAAGCTGTTTGAGGACCTCGGCTACATCGTGGTGGACAACCTGCCGGGCGAGCTGCTGCGCGACCTGGCCGACCTCGTCGCCACGGATCCTGTGCGCTTTGCGCGGACGGCAATCGTACTGGACGTCCGCGCGGGCGACGTGCCGCTGGCATTCGGCGCGATGCGCGGCGCGCTGGAGGGCCGCGGGATCCGGCCTGTCATCATGTTCCTTGAGGCCAGCGACGACGTCCTCATCCGCCGCTTCTCGGAGACGCGGCACCGCCACCCGCTGGCCGATGAGCGGGGCATTGCCGCGTCCATCGCGCATGAGCGCCAGATCCTGGAGCCCGTTCGCGCCGAGGCCGACCTGGTGTTGGACACGAGCCGTCTGGCGCTGCGCGAGCTCCGTGAGAAGATCGTCAACCGGTTGGGCGACGTCCGCAAGGCCGATGGCCTTGCCTTCCAGCTGATCAGCTTCGGGTTCAAGTTCGGGGTGCCGCTTGAGGCGGACCTCGTGCTCGACGTGAGGTTCATCACCAACCCCTACTACTTCGAGGCGCTGCGGCCCCACTCTGGCCTGACCCCCGAAGTCCGCGAGTACGTCCTCGGCCAGCCAGTCTCGGGAGCGTTCCTCGCCCAGCTGGAGTCGCTGCTGGACCTGCTCGTGCCGGCGTACGTGGACGAGGGCAAGACCCGGCTCACCGTCGCAATCGGGTGCACCGGGGGGTTCCACCGATCCATCGTCATCGCCGAGGAGCTTGCCGTCTGGCTGCGGCAGCGCGACTTCGGGCCTGTCGCGGTTTTCCACCGCGAGCTGGAGCAGTGAAGCTCAGCCGCTGGCTCACCATCGGGATCGGCGTCAAGCGGTGGTTGGCGCTGGCGTTTGTCGGCCTGCTCCTGCTGGCGCTGGGGCTTGCCCACGCGCTGCGGCAGTTCGCCATCTCGGTAGACCCCTCGTCGCCCGCGGTGGCGATCGTCAATATCGTCACCTTCCAGTGGCTGCCCTACCAGGCGCGCGGCTTGCTCCTGGGCGGCATTGGGGCGGCTGCGTTCCTCTTTGGCGCCTACCGCCTTGTGCGGGCTCTGGTGGACCCGTTTGCGCTATGGGATCGCGATCAGCCCATGGTGGAGGTCATCTACCAGAAGCGGTTCCTCGCCCGCGGGCCGAAGATTGTCGCGATCGGGGGCGGCACCGGGCTGTCAGCGCTGCTGCGCGGGCTGAAGGAGCACACCTCCAACCTGACGGCCGTGGTGACCGTGGCAGACGACGGCGGCTCGTCGGGGATGCTGCGGACCGAGCTCGGTATCCCCGCAGTGGGCGACATCCGCAACTGCATCGTGGCGCTCGCCGACGCCGAGCCGCTGATGTCCCGGCTGCTCCAGTACCGCTTTCCGGGGCCCATCCTGTCGGCTGAGCCTGCGGGCGACCTTGTCGGCGCGCACGCGACCCGTGAGCCCGAGCCCGGTCCCGGGAGCCCGGCACAGCGCCTCAGCGGCCACGCTGTCGGCAATCTGATCTTGGCGGCCCTCGTCGCGATCGAGGCCGGCGACTTCGAGCAGGCCGTCCGCGAGATGAACCGCGTGCTCGCGGTCCGCGGACGGGTGGTCCCCGCGACCGGCACCGTGCTCACGCTGCATGCCCGCCTCACCGATGGCGAGGTGGTGGATGGCCAGAGCCGCATTGCGCGCCAAACCGGTGTCGAGCGCGTGTGGGTGTCGCCCGAGGAGGTCCTGCCAACGGAGGACGCGCTGCGCGCCATCGCCGACGCGGAGATCATCGTGCTTGGGCCCGGCAGCCTGTTCACGAGCCTGTTGCCCGCGCTGCTGGTGCCGGGTATCCGGGAGGCTGTGGCCGCGTCGGGCGCGCTGGTTGTCTTCGCGTGCAACGTGGCGACGCAGCCCGGCGAAACCGCGGGCTACGATTTGGCTGATCACCTCGACGCGCTCGCGCGGCATGACGCGGCCGCGCTGCCAGACCTCGTGCTGGCCAACAGCCGCTTTGACGCTCGGCGTCCGGAAGGCTGGCTCAGCGAGGTGGTGAAGCTCCGCTGGCCATCTGCCGCCACCCCGCGCGCACGGCTGGTGCTGGACGAGCTGGTGGATCCCGATAATGCCCACCACCACAACCCCGCGAAGCTGGCCGCGGCCATCCTGGACGCCTGGGAGCGCGAGGGTGGCCGACGCCGGCGACCCACGACAGCCCGCGGCGTCAAGACCGCCTGACGCCGCCGATGACGGCCTCCGACCGGGACCTCGTGGCTGCGCTGCGCGCCGAGGTTGCAGCGGTGGATCCGGCGCGGGTCTGCGACCGGCGCGCGGAGTTAGCGGGTCTGGGCCCGGTGCTGGTCACGCGTGAACCAGCGGTGGCGCGCTTGGCGGTCCGCCTTGGTGGCCACGCTGATGACTCGCCCGCTCACAGCGCCCGCCACAGGTTTGTGTTGGCCGTGCCGGACTTCGAGTGGTCGTCATCGCCCGAGCACTGCCGCCTCGCTTGGCTGCGCGGGCGGTTTCTGGCGCACGGCTCGCTCAGCCTCTCCACGGGCCGCGCCCATCTGGAGTTCACACTCCCAGAGGCGGAGGCCGTGGAGTTGGTGGCGCGCCTCGCGGCGCTCGACATGCCGGCGTCCTGGCGCATGCGGCGCGGGGCAGGTGTGGTCACCTGGAAGAGCGCTGAGACCATCGTCGCGTTCTTGGGTCGGATTGGCGCCAACGCCTCGCTGCTGGAGCTGCAGGCCCGAAGCGTGGCGCGCACGCTGCGCGGCGAGCTCAACCGCGTGATCAACGCGGAATCGGCCAACCTCGCGCGGTCCGTCGCCGCGGCTGGGCGTCAACTGGCGGCGATCGACATCCTGGACGCTGACGGCCGGCTTGAGCTGCAGCCGCGCACCGTGAAGGCCGTGGCTGCCGCACGGCGCGACACGCCGGAGGCGTCGCTGTCCGAGATGGCCGAGCGCCTGGAGGTTCACCGCTCTGCTGTTCAGCGGGCGCTGGACCGCATGGAGCTGCTGGCGCTCCACGATGACGGCGGTGCCGGGCTCCGGTTTCCATCTCGTCCATCTGGCCCCCGCGCGGATGCCGGCAGTCGGCTGCGGGGGGTCCGCGAGGCAGCACGTCGGGGGCCGTCCGGCCGGGTGGTCTGAGCGCGGTCTCTGGCATCATCGGGCCATGCGCCCGATTGTGATTGCCGCCAACTGGAAGATGAACACCACCCCCGCCGATGCGGGCGACCTAGCACGGGCCATTGCGTCCCGGACCCGCGTCCCAGGCGTCACGCGTGTGATCTGCCCGCCGTATGTGAGCCTGGCGACCGTTCGCGATGCCCTTGCGGGCGAGGACGTCGCCGTTGGGGCCCAGAACGTCCACCACGAGCCCGCCGGTGCCTATACCGGCGAGGTCTCCACCGCGATGCTCGCGGGCCTTGCGACGTGGGTGATCTTGGGCCACTCCGAGCGCCGGGCCAACTTTGGCGAAACTGATGCGCTGATCGGCAGGAAGCTTGATCGCGCGGTTGCAGCGGGTCTCCGGCCCATCCTGTGCGTGGGCGAGGTGCTGGCCGACCGCGAGTCCGGTCCCGAGACCGAGGTGGTTGATGCCCAGCTCCACGGCGCGCTTGCCGGCCGTGATGCCGCGGCGCTTGCCGCCGGCGGCCTCGTCATCGCCTATGAGCCCGTCTGGGCCATCGGCACCGGGCGCACCGCCAGTGCAGCCGATGCCGCTGCCATGGCCGACGCCATCCGCGCCAGCCTTATTGCGCTGGGGTGGGGGAGTGTCACTGACGCAACGCCCGTCCTGTACGGCGGCAGCGTCACCTCCGCCAACGCGGCAGAGATCCTGAGTCAGCCGTCGGTGGACGGCGCGCTGATCGGCGGGGCGTCGCTCAAGCCGGACGAGATGGCCAACATCGCCGCCAGCGCGGGCATCATCGCCGCCGCCCGCGGTCTCGCGTCGTGACCGGGACCCCCCGCCCGCGGCCCATCGTCCTGGTCGTCCTCGACGGCTTCGGCATCGGCCGCACCGCAGACGCCGACGCGATTGCCGCGTCACCGATGCCCCGCTGGCGCGAGCTGCTCGCCAAGTGGCCGCACTCTGTCATCCAGGCGTCCGAGGGCGCCGTGGGGCTGCCCGTTGGCCAGATGGGCAACTCCGAGGTGGGCCACCTCAACCTCGGTGCTGGCCGGCCCGTGCTCCAGGACCTGCCCCGAATTGACGCGGCCATCGCAGACGGCTCGTTCTACACCCGGCCTGCGCTGGTGGACGCCTGCAGCCGGGCGCTGCGCACGGGCACGCTCCACACGGTTGGGCTGATTGGCCCGGGCGGCGTTCACGCCCATGACCACCACCTCGTGGCGCTGGCGGAGCTCGCGGCCCGCATGGGCGTCCCGCACGTCCGCATCAACGCGCTGCTTGACGGGCGCGACACCGCTCCGTCATCGGCGCTGGCGTTCATGCAGGGCCTCGAGGCGCGCCTGGCAGCTGTTCACCCGGACGCGCGCATCGCGTCGGTTGGCGGCCGCTACTACGCCATGGACCGGGACAAGCGCTGGGAGCGAACCGAGCGCGGCTATGACGCCATCGTTCATGGCGAGGGCCTCAGGGCTGTCTCGGCAACCGCTGCCATCGAGGAGGCCTACGCCCGTGGCGAGACCGACGAGTTTGTCGCTCCAACCGTCATGGAAGGCACGCGCGGCGAGCTGGCGGCCGACGACGTCATCGTCCACGTCAACTTTCGCGCGGACCGCGCGCGCCAGCTGGTCCACGCGCTGACCGACACCGCGTTTGACTCCTTTGACCGCACATCGCCCTCGGGCAGGCTGGCGCCGCACCCGCTCCACGTAGTGACGATGATCGAGTACGAGTCCGGATTGCCCGTGGAGGTTGCGTTTGGGCCCGAGGAGGCGCGATCCCTGGCGGGGGCGTTCTCCGAGGCCGGCTGGACGCAGTTCCACGTTGCCGAGACTGAGAAATACGCCCACGTCACGTACTTCTTCAACGGCGGTCGTGAAGCGGCTTGGCCCGGTGAGGAGCGGCGCCTGGTGCAGTCGGCCAAGGTCGCGACCTACGACCTCCAGCCCGAGATGAGCGCGGTGGGCGTGACTGATGAGCTCGTCGCCGCCATCGGCTCAGGCTCGTACGACTTCATCGTCGCCAACTTCGCAAACCCCGACATGGTGGGCCACACCGGGGTCTGGGAGGCCACTGTGGCGTCGCTCGCGGTCATCGACACCTGCGTCGGACGCGTGGTTGACGCCATCGCGGCGGTGGAGGCTGCCGGTCCCGAGGGGCCCGGTGCAGCGCTGCTGATCACCGCGGACCACGGGAACGCGGATGAGCTGCGCGACGCCGCGGGCAACCCGGTGACCGCCCACTCGCTCAACCCGGTGCCGCTGCTCGCCATGGGCCGCGCCATCGCCGGACGGACCCTGCGAGATGGCGTCTTGGCCGATGTCGCGCCGACGATCCTCGAGCTCGCCGGGCTGCCGCGATGGGAGGGGATGACAGGCATCTCGCGCCTAGACCCGGTTTGATGCGGCAGAGCGCGGCTGGGGACCCGGGCAGAGCGTCAGGGTCTGCTACCATCCGCCTCCGATATACCCCGGAGGTTTTCCACCCGTGAATCCGATCCTGGCCATTGGCCAGATCCTGCTGAGCATCGCGCTTGTCGCGGCCATCCTGCTCCAGGCACGCGGCACCGGCCTGTCTGGCACGTTCGGCGGCGATTCGGCTGTGTACCGCAGCCGCCGCGGGATTGAGCGCCGGCTCTGGCAGTTCACCGTCGTGCTGATGGTGCTGTTCGTCATCTTCGCGCTGGTGTCGTTCTCCTCCCAGAAGTGATCGCGGCCGCCGCCGGGCGGACGTTCAGCTTCGAGGCCCCCGCATGACGACCATTCGCGACCGCATGGTCACAACTGTACTTGTGGCCGTGCTTGCGCTGTCGATTGTCGTTCTCGCGAAGCCCCCCGGCGTCGTGCCCGTCATGGGCCTTGCAACGCCTTCGCCCTCTGCTAGCGCTGCGCCCGCCAAGCCCTACCGCGAGGGCGTCGTTGGCGTCCCGCATTCCATCACGCCCGTCACCGCGCACAGCCGGTCGGAGCGGACGCTGGTTGGGCTGATCTTCAGCGGGCTGGTGAAGCTGGGTCCTGGCAGCGATCTTCTGCCCGATCTGGCCGCAAGCTGGACGCAGGACGATACCGGCACGGTCTGGACGTTCAAACTGCGCGAGGACGCAGCGTGGCAGGATGGCGAGCCGGTCACCGCGGATGACGTCATCTACACGCTGGCAGCGCTCAAAGACCCGGCCGCCGCCGGCGCCCTCGCTGCCTCGTGGGCGGAGGTGACCGCCGTCGCGCTTGACGCCAAGACCGTGCGCTTGACGCTGGCCACGCCCATCACGGGGTTCCTGGCCGCACTCACGCAGCCGCTGCTGCCCGCCCACCTGCTCAGCGATGTGCCGATGGCTGACCTGGCCACGAGCGACTTCGCGCTGCGACCGGTGGGCACCGGGGCGTATGCGCTCTCGCTCATCGACAGCGCCCATGCGGTCCTGCAGCGGGTCAGCGCAACCCGTAAGCCCGGCGGGTCATCGCCGTCGGGCTCGCCCGCACCAAGCCCAACGGCGATCGCCGCAACAGCAACTGGTAGCCCGTCGCCCTCGTCGGTCGGCTCCGCGGCCGCGTCGCCCAGCGGCTCCGCCGGACCATCGGCGACCGACAGCAGCCCATTCCCCGAGCCCACGCCGTCGCCAACGCCGTTCCCCATCGTGACGCCAGCGCCCGGTTCCGCGCCCATCGAGTCGATCGCTGTCCACTTCTACAACTCTGAAGCGGAGCTTGCCGCGGCCTTCCGGGCCGGCGAGCTGGACGCGGCCGACGGGCTGTCGGGTGCTGTCGTGAATGATCTGGCGGCGCTGCCCCGGACAGACACCGTCCGCTATCCCACCACGCTGCTCTCCACCGTCGTGCTGAACCTCCGGGCCACCCACCCGGAGTTGCGCAGCGCGGATCTGCGCAGGGCGCTTGTGGGCGCCATCGACCGCTCCGGGATCGTCAGCGGCGTCCTCGCCGGGGCCGGGATCGTGGCGGACACGCTCATCCCGCCGGGCACGTCTGGGTACGACGCACGGGCCGCGGGGGCGGCCCCGTTTGACCTCGCGGCATCGCAGCAGGCTCTGGCGAAACTCGGCTGGACCAAGGTGGGCGGCCTGTGGGCGGCGCCGAAGACGAAGCGGGCGTACAAGATCGAGATCTTGACGGTGCCCCTCGATGCAAACCGACGGCTCGCGCTCATCGGGACATCGGTGAGCGATGCGTGGCGCAAGCTTGGTTTCGACGTCGTGGTGACCCAGCTCGCAGGCTCCGAGCTGACCACCCGCCTGCGGGCCGGCGACTTCACTGCGGCCGTGCTAGACGTCTCGCTGGGGCTTGAGCCAGACCTCTACCCGTTGCTGGCGTCAACACAGACGCGGGCCACGGGGTCCAACCTCGCTGGCTACCAGGATCCCTCTCTGGACGCGCTCCTGGTGGCCGCCCGCACCCCTGGCACGCCCGAGGCGCGTCGTGCGGCATCGACGGCGCTGCTGCAGGGTCTGGCGGCCCGGATGCCGCTGCTTCCAATCCTTTGGGCACAGGACATCGTGGTCACCCGCGGGGTCTCCGGGGTCACCCCGAGGCTCATCGCGCGCACGGGCGACCGGTATTGGGATGTGCTAGCATGGCGGCTCGCCGCGGACCGGTGAGCCTTCGGGCCGCCCCGGTCTGAGGTCGGGCCGAGGTGGCGGAATGGTAGACGCGCTGGTTTCAGGTACCAGTGATCGCAAGGTCGTGTGGGTTCGACTCCCTCCCTCGGTACCACCCCCTCCGCAGGGGTGATCGACATCGGCGAGGCACCTGCCCAGGTGGCGGAATTGGTATACGCGTACGTTTGAGGGGCGTATGAGGCAACTCATCCGGGTTCAAGTCCCGGCCTGGGCACCACCCTCCTCGACCACCTTGGGCGGCCATCGGGCCGCCCGTTCGTCTTTCTGG
>JANYAA010000395.1 GCA_025355255.1 Chloroflexota bacterium
CGTCATGCGCAGTGCCTTTGGAGCACCGGCCGAGTGCGTGGCCCGCATCCGGGCCGGCGCCGATACCCAGATGACCTGGGCCGATTCCAGCGCGCCGGTGGCGGCAAACTTAAGCTACGCGATCCGCCGCGAGTGCCGCGACGTGCGCTACCAGGTGACGACGATGCCCGTGGCCAGCGTTGGCGCGACCGCGCCCGCGGCGCCGCGACTTGGGGCACCGTGGCCGAACCCCGCGCGTGCCGGCGTCCAGTTCGAGCTGGCGCTGCCGGCGACCGGCGCCGTGCGCGTCGAGGTCTGCGACATCGCCGGACGGCACGTGCGGACGCTGGCCGCGGGCGTGCTGGCCCCCGGCGTGCGCACGCTGCAGTGGAACGGCGAGGACGACGCCGGCCGGCTGCTGCCGCCGGGGCTGTACTTCGTGCGCGCCCGGGCGCAGGGCTTGGTGGCGGTGCGCAGGGTGGTGCTTGCAAGGTAGCGGCGCCGGCGTCGACCAGCCCAGCGATTTGCGAGCGCAACCTACTTCAGGTTCTCCGAGGCCGCTCCCTGCGTGGCACACGCCCTCCCCGGACCGTCAGTGTCTCTGACGTTCTGACGCCCGGGAGTCTAGCAACGGCTGTCTACGAGAGGAGGAAGCTTACGGGGGAGCGCCAGGAGGCCGAGTGGATTCTGGCCCGGGCTCCAAGCGACGGACGAACAATCGCTTGACTGGGAGGGAGCAGGTCAAGCATAGAATTGAGTTATGAATATCTCTTTGCTGACCCATTCCCCGGCCAGAAATCGCGCTGGGTGTCAGCAGCGCCGCGCAGTGCTGATGGCCCTGTTGTTCGCCACAGAATTTGTGGTGTGTGCGCCAAACGAGTCACATGCCATTCCCACGTGGAAGGCATGGGCGCCGATTGACACGCTGAAGTTCGACCACGCCTACATGGTGCCGGATCGTTTCGAGCCCCTGCGGAATGGGCGCATCGAGTTGGTGGCGAGCGGTTACGGCGGTACGGGTGGCCGCAAGGCGCACGGCCTTGTTTGGAGCGACACGGCTTGGGCGCCACGCTGGACCCTCGCGACGGACAACTACGCGATCTGGCCTTCGATCACGCCATTGGACCGCCAACTTCTCGTGTGGAAGACCACCACGCCGGTTGACTCCGCGTACCACGCCTTCAGCTACATCGTTGCGGCCGATGTGGTCGGCGACTCGGTCACCCCTCCGGATACGGTAGCCCGCGTGGACGCGGCATCCTGGTCGTACTCGGGAACATCCTGGGGGAATCGCCGCTGGGTCGCTACCCGCTACGGGCAGCAGATTCCCATGCCACCGCTGCGGATCTACCGTTCGGATGCTCCGCACCAGTGGAGGCAGATGTGGGTGAGCGGGGTGAATGCCTTTCACGGTGTCGTGGCAGCGGCGCTGGACAGCGAGACGGTCTTCATTGTGACCTCCGATAGTGATGAGCGAATGCGCTGGGGAATACTCCACGACACGACTTGGACCGTGATGCCCGGCTACCCAGAAGTCTATGGGCCACAACCACCCACCATCGTTCGGCAGCCGGATGGCGGACTGAGGCTGGCATGGGCGAATACCCGAGACGTTGTCTACACGCGGGTGTACGCCAACAGCGCTTGGGGCCGGCAGGACACCGTGCGGGCCGTGATGCCGTTTGCGGCACAGCACGTGTTCTACGAAGCGCAGGTGAGCCGGGATGGCGGCGCGCACCCCGCGCTGGCGTGGTCCGGTTACGCTATCACCATCGATGTCGCCGACTACATCTGGGTCTCCTTCCCGACCGAAACCGGCTTCGGGGTCGGCGAGCGCCTCGAGGGCTCGTGGCAGGGCATCAATCCCACGCTGGTCGTCGATGACAACGAGGACGTCTGGGTGGCCTGGTGGCGTACCTACGACGGCATCTACTGGACACACAGTCACACCACGGCGACCAGTAGCCCACCCACGGTCGAACTGCGACGGCAGAAGCCGAAGCTGACCTGGACGCTGTCCGAGTCCGCGCCGGGCACGTGGTGGGGCGTCATGCGCAGTGCCTTTGGAGCGCCGGCAGAGTGCGTGGCCCGCATCCGCGCCGGCGCCGATACCCAGATGACCTGGGCCGATTCCAGCGCGCCGGTGGCGGCAAACTTAAGCTACGCGATCCGCCGCGAGTGCCGCGATGTGCGCTACCAGGTGACAACGATGCCCGTGGCCAGCGTTTCGACCGTGCCG
>JANYAA010000398.1 GCA_025355255.1 Chloroflexota bacterium
CTCAAGGACCTGCGCGCCCGCCTCGGCCGGATCGTGCTGGCCACCAAGCGCGACGGCACGCCGATCACCGCCGAGGACCTGCACGTCGCGGGCTCCATGGCCGTGCTGCTCAAGGACGCGCTCAAGCCCAACCTGATGCAGACGCTCGAGGGCGGCCCCGCCTTCGTCCACTGCGGCCCGTTCGCGAACATCGCGCACGGCAACAACTCCATCCTCGCGGACCGTGCGGCCCTCGCGGGCGCCGACATCCTCGTGACTGAGGCGGGCTTCGGCGCGGACATGGGCGCAGAGAAGTTCTTCGACATCAAGCTGCGCGCGTCGGGCATGAAGTGCGACGCCGCGGTCATCGTGGCCACCGTCCGCGCGCTCAAGATGCACGGCGGCGTGGGCAAGATCGTCGCGGGCAAGCCGCTCGACCCGGCGCTCCTGGAGAACAACCCGGAAGGCGTCCGCCGCGGCGCCGTCAACCTCGCCAAGCAGATCGAGAACGTCCGCAGCTACGGCGTCCCGGTCGTGGTGGCCATCAACATCTTCCCGACGGACACCGCGGAGGAGATTGCGGTCATCAAGGAGGTCTCCGTGGCCGCCGGTGCGCGAGACGCCGTTGAGGCGCGTCACTTCACCGACGGCGGCGCCGGCGCCGTGGACCTCGCCCGGGCCGTCTGGGCCGCAGCGGAGGAGGGCAGCCCCAACTTCCACCTGCTCTACCCCGACGACATGCCGCTGCGCGAGAAGATCGAGACCATCGCGTCGAAGATCTACGGCGCCGACGGCGTGGACTTCAGCCCGGCCGCCGCGAAGAGCCTCAAGCTCTACGAGGAGATGGGCTACGGCAACCTGCCCATCTGCATGGCCAAGACGCAGTACAGCCTCAGCCACGACGCCAAGCTCCTGGGCGCCCCGACGGGCTTCCGGATCCCCGTCCGCGAGGTGCGCCTCAGCGCCGGCGCCGGCTTTGTGACGCCGATCCTGGGCGACATGCGCACGATGCCCGGCCTCAACTCCCGCCCCGGCGGCGAGAAGATCGACATCGACGCCGACGGGAACATCGTCGGGCTGTTCTAGGCTGGGCGGGCCGGCCGCCACCCACAGTGGCGTCCCAATGAAGACTTCATGCGCTCGCCACCCCGGTGCCCCGGATTATGGGGAGGGGCGCGATCCGCGATGATCCTGCGCACCACGCGTTCAGGATCATGAAGTCTTCTTCCACCTGCGCGTCTGGGTGGTGACGCGTCGGGGAGGCGGCATGCCCAGTGGGCGGCAGGGCCGTCTGGAGAGGTCGGGCTATCCTGCCGCGGTGAACCCGCTCCAGCCTCTCGTCGGCATCTTGGGTGCGCTCATCGTCGTCCGGACGATCATGTCCGGCGACTTCAGCGGATGGCGCGTGAACTACGACCGGCCGCTGCGCGTGCTGGAGCGGATCACGATGGCGCCCACGCCCTGGTGGGACCGGCCGATGCAGTCAGCGTGGGTGACTGACGAGCCCGACGGGGCAGCCGTGGCCGAGCACGTCGCCCAGATGCCGCGCGGCTAGGCGACGAACGAGAACCCGGTCGCCAGCACGAAGCAGGCGATCATCACAACGGCGACGATGACGCCCACGAGGCCTACGCCCCACATCTTCACGTCGATGGGGCCGATGGTGTCCGCAGCATGGCCGTGCTCGTCGTGGCTGCCGTGGCTGTCGGCTGTGGTGCTTGCGTGTGTGTCGCTCATGGTTGTGCTCGTGCTACCTCCGGCGGTCATTCTCGCATCCTCGACCCGCTCTAGACTCATCGTTGATGCTCACCCTCGTGCTCACCCGCCACGGCCTGACCGACCGCTCCGTTCCGGAGCAGCACATCGGCCAGCGCATCGACATCTCCATCAACGCCGCTGGGCGCCGACAAGCGGAGGTATTGGGCAAGCGGCTCGCCCGCGTCAGGTTTGACCGCGTCATCACCAGCCCGCTGTTCCGTGCCCGCGAGACGGCCCTGCTGGTCGCGGCTGCCCCACCTGCCGAGGCGGACCCCAGGCTCAAGGAGATGGACTACGGTGCCTGGGAGGGCCGGACCTACGACGAGGTTGGCGCTGAAGACGCGAAGTACCGCGAGGCCTGGGAGGCCGCGCCGGACGTGACGCACTGCCCCGGGGGCGAGAGCGGCAATGACGTGGCCGCGCGTGTCGACCGGTTCCTGACGGATCTGCTGGAGGAACAGCGGAGCTGGCATGCCAAGGCCGCGTTCCGGGCCGCGATGGGCGGTCGGGCGCCGGGGCAGCCGCCAGAGCGCCGCGTGCTGGTGGTGGGTCACGCGACCACCAACCGGATCCTGATCTCGGTGGCGCTGGGCGTGGATGTCGGGGGCTACCGGCGCCGCTTTGCCCAGGACCAGTGCAACCTCACCGTGCTGCGCTGGGACGCAGACGGGGAGCCAGCGGCCGCCAAGCTGCTGGTGCTCAACGACACGGAGCACCTGCGCGCGCCGGATGCGCTGCCCTGGGGCTGACGCCAGCCCCGGTCGTCAGGCCGCCGTGGTCTGCTTCTTCGGGCGGCCCGGCTTCCCCAGCCGCCACCACAGCAGCAGCGCGAAGCCCGCGACCACGAGCACCGCGATCAGCATGTCAAACGGCTGGAGCGCGTGGCGGATGTCGTTCCACTTGGTGCCCAGCTGCTGCCCGGCGAAGACCAGCGTGATTGACCAGGGCAGGGCGCCCGCGGTGGAGTAGGCGATGAACTTGCCCAGCGGCATGCGCGTGACACCCGCGGGGAACGAGATGAATGTCCGGACGATGGGCAGCAGGCGGCCGATGAAGACCGTGGCGCTGCCGTACTTGGTGAAGAAGTGGTCGGCGATCTCGATCTCGTGCGGGCGAATCAGCAGATAGCGGCCAAACCTCTCAAGGAACGGGCGACCGCCATACGCGCCGATGGCGTAGGCGATGAGCGATCCGAGCGTGTTGCCCACCGTGGCCACGATCACGACGATCCAGAAGCTCCACGGGCCGTGCGTGAGCGGCTCGATGAGCGTGGGGTCGCTGACCTGGAATCCGGCAAGCGGCAGGATGAGCTCCGAGGGGAGCGGGATCATGGCGGACTCAATGGCCATGGCCACCATGACGCCGATGTAACCGACGGCGCCATACAGCGACGTCAGGAAGGGAAGCGCGATTTGGTCGATGAAGGAGAGCACGGTAGGGCGGCTCCTGGAGATCCCGGGCTGCAGCCTCCCGGCACGCGGCCGAGGATAGCCCACTATCCTGCGACGGTGACTGACCCGCACTTCATCCCGGCCGCAGCTGGCAGCCCCAGTCCAGTCGTGCTGACGGGCGCCAACCTCACTGTCGCCGACGTGGAGGCTGTGGCGCGACACGGCGCCAACGCCACGCTCGACGTGTATGCCCGCGAGCGGATGGCGGAGGCGCGCGCGGTCATCGACACGCTTGTGAGCCGCGGCGAGGTGGTCTACGGCGTCACCACGGGCTTTGGCGACCTCGCCACCACGTTCATCCCGCCCACAGACGCTGGCCGCCTGCAGGAGAACCTGCTGGTGTCGCATGCGGCCGGCGTGGGCAACCCGTTTCCGCGCGAGATCGTGCGCGCCATGCTGCTCCTGCGCGCCAACACGCTGGCGCTCGGGCATTCGGGTGCCCGGCCGGAGATCGTGGACCGCATCTGCGAGTTCCTGCGGCTCGGCATCCACCCGGTGGTGCCGGAGCAGGGGAGCGTCGGTGCGTCGGGCGACCTTGCGCCGCTGGCGCATCTCGCGCTGCCACTCATCGGCCGCGGCCAGGTTGAGTTCAACGGCCAGGTGGTGCCCGCGCTCATCGCGCTGCGCGAGACGGGGCTTGAGCCGCTGGTTCTCGGCCCGAAGGAGGGGCTCGCGCTTCTCAACGGGACGCAGCTGATGAGCGCGATCGGCGCGCTGCTGCTGGCCGATGCGGACCGCCTGGCGCGCACGGCGTCCGTTGCCGCCGCCATGACGCTCGAAGCGATGCTGGGCACGGAGGTGGCCTACGCCGCGCCGTACCAGCTGGCCCGGCCGCATCCGGGGCAGATTGCTGTTGCCGCCGAGGTGCGCCACCTGCTGCGCGGCTCGGGCTTCCAGACCGCTCATCACGGCAGCGCCCACAAAGTGCAGGACCCGTACTCGCTGCGGTGCGTGCCCCAGGTGCACGGCGCCTGCCGCGACGCGTTTGACCACCTGCGCCGCGTGCTGGACATCGAGCTCAACTCCGCCACGGACAATCCGCTGGTGTTCCCCCACGGCGGCGAGGTGCCGGTTGACGCCCTGGCGACGGGCGGCGGCTTGGTCATTTCGGGCGGCAACTTCCACGGTGAGCCCGTCGCGCTGGCGCTGGACTTCGCGAAGCTTGCGCTCTCGGAGCTGGGCGCAATCTCGGAGCGGCGCACGGCCCTGATGCTGGACCCGCGGCTCAACGGCGGGCTGCCGGCGTTTCTCGCGCCGGATCCGGGACGGAACAGCGGCCTGATGATCGTCCAGTACACGGCGGCCGCTCTGGCGTCGGAGAACAAGGTGTACGCGCACCCCTCCACGGCGGACTCCATCCCCACGTCGGCCAACCAGGAGGACCACGTGTCGATGGGCGCAAGCGCTGCGCGCCATGCCCGGATCGTGCTGGGGCATGTGGAGCAGATCCTGGCGATTGAGCTGATGACCGCCGCGCAGGCGCTCGACCTGCGGCGCGATCTGATTGCGCGCGAGCCGGGTGCGGGCGTGGCCGAGGCGCACGCGATCATCCGCTCACGCGTTGCGCGCCTCGACGAAGACCGCGAACCGGGTCCCGACATGGCGGCCATGCTGGCCCTCGTCCACGCGGGCGCGCTGGCCGGGCTTGCCGGTCCGGCCGCGGCCACTCGGTAGCCGGGCAGGCGCATGGCCACACGCATCGTTGACGTCACAGATGAGGCGACCTTCGCCCTAGTCCCGCCGTGCGCGGACGCGGGGTTTGACCACCGCTCCTGCGACTACTGGGAGGATGCCGATCGCGGCTCAAAGGCCGCCCGCGCCTCGTGGCTCTCCCCGGCTGGCGCCTCGCCGGTCGCTCGGCCCAAGCCGCGCAACCCCTTTGGCGGCCTCGGGGGCGATGACGACGAGCCTGCGGTGAACCCCTTTGCCCCGGCGTCGCGCGGACCGGCGTTCAACCCGTTCCTGAGCGGGGACGACGAGCCTGTGGTGAACCCGTTTGCGCCCGCGCCCAAGACTGGGCCGGCCGTGGCGGCCGACGCGCCGCCGAAGCTGCGGCTGCTTGGGCGGGGCCTGGCCGTGTTTGGCTCGTACGCCAAGGTATTGCTGCTGGACGAGGCGGCGGTTGCGTTCATCCAGTTTGGGCCGCTCTCCGCGTACCCTCGGGCCATGCGCACCCGCGAGCTGTATCCGCGCCTCCCAGTCTCCCCGCTGCCCGCGGTGATCACCTGCATCTCCACCACGCCGGCCGGACGCGGGGCGGGCCACGCCGGGGCGCTGGTGGAGGCCGTCTGCGATGACCTTGCCGCCCGCGGGTTCGCCGCCGTCGAGGCCTACCCGGAGCGCGGCGCGAAGCCCAACGCCACCAGCGCGTCTGAGCCCTCCTTCTGGGAGGGGCTGGACTTCGTCGTTGCCGCCCCGGACGATCGATGGCCGGTCATGCGCCGGGAGCTCGTGTGACGCTGGCGCGTCGCTGCGCCGTCTTCGCGCTGGCGGGTCTGGTCCTCGCGGCCTGTGGGAGCGCCACGCCAACGCCGCCAACGGGTGCGCCAACCGCGAGTGCCCCCGCAACCCCGGCGGCATCGGCGACGCTCCAGCCCACGCCGCTCCCATCTGGCGCCGCGGTCACGCCGGACGACACGCTCCTCAAGATCCTGCCGGCAACCGTGGCCGGCGCGCCGATCACGTCTGAGGCGGACAGCTTCGCGCAGGCCATCAAGGACACATCGTTTGTCGCCAATGTGGATCGCGCCGCCTTTGCGGTGGTGGTCGACGGCAACGATCTTGCGTCCGGCGTCATCGCCCACCTCCGCCCCCGCGTATACTCGGCCGCCCTCTGGAGCGATTGGCGGACCACATATGACGAAGGCGCGTGCGGCCAGGCGGGTGGCGTCCTGGCGCGGGCAAGCTCCGCCATCGGCGGCCGTGAGATCTTCGTCACCACGTGCTCTGGCGGTCTCACGGTCTACCAGGTGTGGCTGCCCGGCCCGGGCGTCATCGTGTCGCTGTTCTCCGTGGGCGACCGCAAGTTTGGCGAGCAACTGATGACCGGTCTCAAGAG
>JANYAA010000216.1 GCA_025355255.1 Chloroflexota bacterium
TCTCGCTACGCGATGATGGTGGTGATCGCGCCGGCGCCGACGGTGCGGCCGCCCTCGCGGATCGCGAACCGCTGGCCGACCTCGAGCGCGATGGGGCCGATCAGCTCGACGGTCATGTCGACGTTGTCGCCGGGCATGATCATCTCGGCGCCGTCGGGGAGCCCGATCGAGCCCGTCACGTCGGTCGTCCGCAGGTAGAACTGCGGGCGGTACCCGTTGTAGAACGGCGTGTGGCGGCCGCCCTCCTCGCGGGTGAGGACGTAGACGCGGGCGATGAACTTGGTGTGCGGCTTGACGGAGCCGGGCTTGGCCAGGACCTGGCCGCGCTCGATCTCGTCGCGCTCGATGCCCCGCAGGAGGCAGCCGACGTTGTCGCCGGCCTGGCCCTGGTCGAGGAGCTTCTTGAACATCTCGACGCCGGTGACGATCACCTTGCGGGTGGCGGTGTGGACGCCCACGAGCTCCACCTCGTCGCCGACCTTGACGATGCCGCGCTCGATGCGCCCCGTGGCCACGGTGCCGCGGCCCTTGATGCCGAACACGTCCTCGACGGGCATCAGGAAGGGCTTGTCGACCGGGCGGACCGGGGTCGGGATGTAGGAGTCGACGGCGTCCATCAGCTCCTGGATGCACGCGTAGGCCGGGTCGTCGGGGTTGTCCGGCGCCTCGAGGGCCCTGAGCGCGGAGCCGCGGACGATCGGCACGTCGTCACCCGGGAAGTGGTTCTTGGTGAGCAGCTCGCGGACCTCGAGCTCGACGAGCTCGAGCAGCTCCGGGTCGTCCACCGCGTCGCACTTGTTGAGGAACACGACCATGTACGGCACCTCGACCTGGCGGGCCAGGAGGATGTGCTCGCGGGTCTGGGGCATCGGGCCGTCGGTGGCGGCGACCACGAGGATCGCGCCGTCCATCTGGGCGGCGCCCGTGATCATGTTCTTGATGTAGTCGGCGTGCCCGGGGCAGTCGACGTGCGCGTAGTGGCGGGCGTCCGTCTCGTACTCGACGTGGGCGATCGCGATGGTGATGCCGCGCTCGCGCTCCTCGGGGGCGTTGTCGATCGTGTCGAACGCGCGGTACTCCGCCTTGCCCCGCAGCGCCAGGTACTTGCTGATGGCGGCGGTGAGCGACGTCTTGCCGTGGTCGATGTGGCCGATCGTGCCGACGTTCACGTGCGGCTTCGTGCGCTCGAACTTCTTCTTGGCCACAGGACCTTCTCACTCCACTTGTGGGCGGCGCACCGCCTCTGAACAACCGGCACCGGCGACGATGGAGCCCAGATCGGGATTCGAACCCGAGACCTCATCCTTACCAAGGATGTGCTCTGCCAGCTGAGCTATCTGGGCCCGATATGCGGTGCGGCCTGCCGGTCTTGGCCGCTCCGTTGTCACAAATGCAGATGCCTGTTGGAGCCGACGACGGGACTCGAACCCGGAACCGGCGGTTTACAAAACCGCTGCTCTACCAATTGAGCTACGTCGGCAACGCGCAGCGTCAAACAAGAGTAGGACTCCGCGAGCCGGGGAATGATACGGCGCACCTACCGGTGCGTCAAACCTCCGGCGTCAGCGCACCGCGCACCGCTGAGCGTTACGGCAGCAGCTCAGCATCCTCAGACGTGGGCTCGTTGGCGGCGGTCGGGACGGCATCGGCTGCCGGTGCAGCCTTGCGACGCGCCACCTTGCGCTTCGGAGCTGGCAGCTCAACAGCGGCCTCGGCCGGTGCTACGGCCGGTGCATCGGGCTCCGCAGCCTGTGCGGCCCCTGCAACCGCTTCCTCCGGCTCCGCCTGCGCGATGCTCGGCGGGTTCTCGGGCAGACGGCGCTGGGCGGCGGCCTCGTACAGCAGGATGGAGCCCGCGACCGACGCGTTGAGCGACTCGATCTTTCCGTGCATCGGGATGCGAACCAGGAGATCGCACCGACGGCGCACCGCCGGCCCGAGACCCTTGCCCTCGCTGCCCACCACGATGGCGATTGGGCCGCGCAGGTCCGCTTCGCGCGCGGTCAGGGCCGCGTCCCCATCGGCGCCAACGATGCGCAGGCCACGGGCGTGGAGATCGGCGAGGGCGCCCGGCAGGTCGTCCACTGGAGCCAGCAGCAGGTGCTCCACGGCTCCGGCCGAGGCCTTCACCGCAGCGGGCGTCAGCGGCGCCTGGTTGCGTGTCGGGAACAGCGCACCGTCAACGCCGGACGCCTCCGCCGTGCGCAGCAGCGTCCCAACGTTCTGGGGGTCCTCCAGCGAGTCCAACACGAGCAACAGCGGCGCCCGGCCAGCCGCGGCGGCGCGCGCCAGAAGATCGTCTGGGGCCGCCCAGCGGCGCGGCGCCACAACAAGCGCGATGCCCTGGTGGCCGTCAAAGCCGGCCACTGCCGTTAGCGTGCCGCCCTCCACCTCAACCACCGGGATCCGGAGGCTGGTGGCGTGCAGCACGAGCTTCTCCAGCGCCATGCGGCGCTGCGGGACGACGAGCAGGCGGATCGCCTCGCGTCGGGCGACAAACGCCTCCTCGACCGGGCGGCGCCCGGCAATCAGCTCTTCGTCGTCACCCAGGGCGAGCGACGGGTCCGCGAGGACGGCGGGCCTGATCGGAATGCCCTGCCGACGCGTGCGGTCCGGCGGACCGCCAAACCGGGGGCCGTCGCCAAAACGAGGCCGATCTTGGCGAAACGGGGCGCCGCCGGGTCGAGGCCGATCGAAGCGCGGGCGCTCGAAACGGGTCCGCTCAAACTGCGGCGGCTCGGCGTCAGCGGCGTCGGCGTCGTCACCGGCAGGCTCGAATTCGCGGTCCATCGCGAACTCGACATCCTGGCGTTGCGCCTCCCGCGGCGGCCGGAGCTCGCGCGGTTCCCAGTCGTCGGGCACCTCAGGCGCCTCGGCCGCCTCTGACGCATCGTTGAAGGCGGGCCGCACATCACGGACGGGTCGCTGCCAGTCCTGCGGCGCCCGCTGCGGGCGATCATCCCAGGGACGTGCAGGGCGTGGACGCTCGTCCTGACGCGGCTGGTCCTCCCACGGGCGCGGCGGCCGCGACGGTTCGGCGCCGTGCCCCCGATCGTCGCGGGCTTCCCACGGGCGGGGAGGACGCGGCCCGGCATTGTCAGGCCGCGGGCTGCGGAAGTCCGGCCGAGGTCCGCGCGCTACCGGGCGAGGTCCGTCTGACCACGGTCGGCCAACTTCGCCGGGCGTGTCGCGCCGGAAGCCGAAGCCGCCGCCAGACGCGGGACGCCGAGGACCAGCAGGGCCTTGACCGTCGCCGGATCCCTGATGGCCGGGGCCGCGGTCACTGCCCGGCCCACCGAAGCCGCCAGGCCCGCCCTGACCTGGCCGCGCATCGCGAACCGACCCGCCGTCGCGCTCCCGCGGGCGGGGCGGGCGCGCTCCGGGTCTGCTATCGCCGGAACGACCGGCATCGTCACCGCCAGGGCCGCTGGGACGACGGAATCCGCCTGGGCCGCTGGGTCCTGCAGGACCGCCCGGGCCTCGGAAACCGCCGTGGCCGCCAGGCCCGCCAGGGCCGCCTCGTGCGTCGCCGCGACCGCCCGGTCCGCGACCGCCCGGTCCGCGGGATGACGGACGGTCTCCGTCCCCGCGCGGTCGCGGTCGATCAGCCACTTGGTGCCACCTTTCGCCAGCGCTGTCCATCGCGCGTGTCTTCAACGGCGATACCCGCCGCGGCCAGTGCATCGCGCTGCCGATCCGACTCCGCCCACTGCTTGGTTGCCCGGGCGGTTGCCCGCGCGTCAAGCATCGACGCCAGCTCCGGCGCCAATGCGTCATCCGCCGGCGCCGTAAAGCCAAGCACCACGTCCAGCGCCCGCAGTGCCACGGCGGCACGGACGGCATCAGCGGACGAGAGCGTCCGCGCGTCCAGACGACGGTTCAGCTCACGCACACCCTCAAAGATGGCGCCCAGCGCCGCCGACACGTTCAGGTCGTCGTCCAGCGCGTTCTCAAAGCCCTCGCGCATGGCGTCCAGCACGGCGGGCAGACCCGCATCGTCGGTCCGATCCTCGCGGTACGCGGCAAGCGCAGCCAGCAGCCCGTCAAGGCGTCCCACGGCGGCGGCCGCTGCCGGCAGGGACTCGTCGGTGTAGTTGAGCGGCGCCCGGTAATGCACCGAGATCAGCGCATAGCGCAGCGCCCGGGGCGACACGCCCGCGGCGATCAGGTCCGACACGCGGGCGATATTCCCAGTTCGCTTGGCCATCTTCTCGCCGCCCATGCGCAGATGCGCGCAGTGCATCCACGTGCCCACGAAGGGCTTGCCCGTGGCGGCCTCGGATTGGGCGATCTCGTCCTCGTGGTGCGGGAACACAAGGTCCACGCCGCCGGTGTGGATGTCGAATGACGGGCCGAGGTGGGCCATGCTCATCGCCGAGCACTCGATATGCCAGCCAGGGCGACCGGCGCCGATCCTCGTGTCCCACGAGGGCTCGCCGGGTTTGGGCCCCTTCCAGAGCGCGAAGTCGCGCACGTCATCCTTGCCGTACTCGTCCGCCTCGACACGCTCGCCCACGCGCATAGCGTCCGGGTCCAGCCGCGCCAGACGCCCATACGCCGGCCAGCTCGCGATGCGGAAGAAGTAGGACCCGTCATCGGTCCGGTAGGCGTGGCCCAGCCCCAGGAGCGTGGCGACAAGGTCCGCGATCTGCGGGATGTGCTCCGTGGCGCGCGGCAGGACGTCGGGGCGGGTCATGCCCAGCGAGTCGGCATCGGCCAGGAAGCGCTCGGCGTAGCGGTCCGCTAGGGCGCCTGTCGTGATGCCCTCGCCGGCGGCGCCGCGGATGATCTTGTCATCGATGTCGGTGAGGTTCATCACCCACGTGACGCGCAGGCCGCGATAGCGCAGATAGCGGACCAGCAGATCGGCAAACAGGAACGAGCGGAAGTTGCCGATGTGGGCAGGTCCATAGACCGTGGGACCGCAGCTGTAGATCCGGACATGGCCAGGCTCTAGGGGCTCGAGCGGTCGGACGTCGCCGGTCAGCGTGTCCTCGAGGCGGATCGTCATGCGGGCTCCAGGGTCGCCACGGCCCGGGCGGCCATCGATCGGCCGGCACCCTCGTCGCCAGCGAGGTTGCCGGTGGACGCCTTGACGTTGACCGCGCCGGCGGGAACGCACAAGAGGCGGGCGATGGCGTCACGCATGGCGTCAAGCCTTGGGCCGAGCTTTGGGCGAACGCCGATGATCACGACATCCGCCGACGCGGGACGCAGACCAATGGCGCCCAGCCTTGCGACAACCTCGCGCAGGAGGTCCTCGCTGGCCACGCCGACTGGCGTTCTGGCGTCCGACGGGAACAGGCGGCCAAGGTCGCCCAGACCCGCTGCGCCAAGCAGCGCGTCAGCCACGGCATGGAGGGCGACGTCGCCGTCGGAGTGGCCTGCCAGTCGAGGCGCACCGGCGATCTCAACGCCGCCCAGCCTGAGCCCGGTGCCTGGGCCAAACGGGTGGCTGTCGTGGCCGAAGCCAACGCGGGCGCGCGCCGGCGCCAGCGCCTGGCCAACGCGGAGGAGGTCGTCAGGCAACGTCACTTTGAGGTTTGCTGGTTCGCCGGGGATTGCATGGACCGGAATGGTACAGGCCTCAAGGATGGCGGCCTCATCAGTGAACTGGCGCTCGCCGTCCGGCGGGTAGACCGTCCACGCCTGTTCGAGCAGACGCCGCCGGGCGCCCTGCGGGGTCTGGGCTGCCGCCAGCGAGGACCGGTCCACGGTCTCGAGCACCATGCCCTCCCCCACCCGCTTGATGGTTTCGGCAACCGAGAGCACAGGGATGGCAGCGCCATACCGTGCAACCGCTTCCGCAACGGCGGTGACGAGTGCTGGCGAAACCATCGGGCGGGCGCCGTCGTGGACAAGCACCGGTCGGTCGAAGCCGTCCGGATCCAGGGCGGTCAACTGCCGGACACCAGCCGCGACGGACGCCTGTCGAGTTGCGCCGCCCGCCGTCACGGCCGTCACCGAGGTCGGCAGCCAAGGAGCGCTGGCGAAGGCGGCAACGCGCTCGGGCGCCGTCACCACCACGACGCGGTCAACGGCCGGCGACGCGGCAATCGCCTCAATGGTCCATGCCAGCAGCGGACGCCCGCCAACGGGAGCCAGAACCTTGTCGATGCCGCCCATCCTGTGGGAGGCGCCTGCGGCCACGATCACCGCATCGGCAATCGGCCGGCCGGTAGCGCCAGCGGCCACCTCAGCCGGCCCGCGGCTGGGCGAAGATCATCCGCCCGGCCACGGTCTGGAGCACGCGCGTCACGGTCACATCGACGTCGCGGTCCACAAGGCGCGCCCCGTTCTCGATGACCACCATGGTGCCGTCGTCGAGGAACCCCACACCCTGCCCCTGCTCCTTGCCGGCCGAGGTGACCTTGACGCGCAGTTCTTCGCCGGGCAGGAGCGCGGGCTTCACCGCGTTGGCGAGCAGATTGACGTTCATGACGCGGACGCCCTGCAGTTCGGCGACGCGGTTGAGGTTGAAGTCGTTGGTCAGGATGAGACGGCTGCGGCGGCGCGCCATATCCACAAGCTTCGCGTCCACCTCAGCGATGCCCGGCGCCTCATCATCCACAATCTCAACCGTGTTGCGCTCGCCCTTCTGGATGCGGCTGAGGATCTCGAGGCCGCGTCGTCCACGATTGCGCCGGACGGTGTCAGACGAGTCCGCGATGTGCTGCATTTCCTCAATGACGAAACGCCCCACCACGAGCTTGCCGATGACGAAGCCAGATTCGACGATGTCGGCGATGCGGCCGTCGATGAGGACGCTCGTGTCCACGACAATCTGCGGGACGCCCTCCCGGCGCTCCGACTCGCTAAGCGGTCTGCGAACGATGCCGACGTTCTCGGCCGCGGCCAACAGGTCCATGCGCTTTGCGACGGTCAGGCCCATCATGCCCAGCCCCATAAACAGGGAGATGCCGACGGGCAGCCATGTGCCCAGCGGACCCTCAATGTGGGCGAGCGGCAGGCCCAGCAGGAGGCCCAGGAGAAGGCCGATGAACAGG
>JANYAA010000409.1 GCA_025355255.1 Chloroflexota bacterium
TCGTCGACGACGAGCCGCCGATCCGCGCGGTCGTCCGGGGCTTCCTCGAGCGCGAGGGCATGGCCGTCGCCGAGGCGGCCGACGGGCCGTCAGCGGTCGATCAGGCGCGGAGCTTCGCGCCCGACGTCGTGGTCCTGGACATCATGCTGCCGGGGTTTGACGGGCTCGAGGTGCTCCGCCGTGTTCGCGGCTTCGCGGACCCGCTGGTGATCTTCCTCTCGGCCAGGACGGACGAGATCGACCGGATCGTGGGTCTCAAGGTGGGCGGCGACGACTACCTGACCAAGCCGTTCTCGCCGGCCGAGCTCGTGGCGAGGGTCGAGGCGCTGCTGCGGCGCCGGCGGGTTTCCCCGCTCCCCGATCAGGCCGACGCCGTGCGCGTGCACGGGCTGGTGCTCGATCCCGCCCGGCGCGAGGTCACGGTCGATGGCGTCCGCGTCGACCTCACGACAATCGAGTTTGAGATCCTCGCGGGCCTCGGCCGGGACCCAGGGGTCGTGCTCACTCGCCAGCAGCTCCTTGATGCCGCGTGGGGCGCGGACTTCGCCGGCGACGAGCACGCGCTCGAGGTCCACGTCGCCAACCTCCGCCGCAAGCTCGGCGATGGCTCGTCGGACCCGCGGTTCATCGAGACTGTCCGCGGTGTCGGCTACCGGCTGCGGGCGCAGAACCGTTGAGCCGCCCCAACCTCGGCCGGCTGCGCTGGCGCCTGCTTGCCGGGAACCTCGCGGTTGCGGCAGCCGGGGTCGCCACCGTGGCTGGCGGCGTCTGGCTGGCCGCGCCCGGGGCCTTCACCGACGCGATGGGGATGCGGGGAAGCGGCGGGATGATGGGCGGATCGGCCCCGGGCATGATGGACCCGGTCCTCCGCGCTGCCTTTGGCGACGCGGTGGGATCCACGCTGGTCTTGGGGCTTGCCGCCGCGCTCGTCGTCGCCGTGGCGGCGTCGGTCCTGCTCTCCACGCGTCTGGCGCGTCCGATTGACGCACTGACGGCGGCCAGCCGCCGCGTCGCGGACGGCGACTACGCGCAGCGGGTGCCGCCTGCCGACGGCGAGCTGGGCGAACTGGCCACCTCGTTCAACGACATGGCTGCCGCCCTCCAGGTGACGGAGCAACGCCGGCGCGACCTCATCGGCGATGTCGCCCATGAGCTGCGGACGCCGATCGCCTCGGTCCGCGGGTATGTCGAGGGGCTGCAGGCCGGCGTGTTCGCGCCTGGGCCGGATGCCTGGCGCGTGCTCGACGACCAGACCGCACGCCTCGAGCACCTCGTGGACGATCTGGCCGTGCTGTGGAGCGCCGACGCGCGCGACCTGCGACTCGAGATCGAGGCGATCGACGGGCCGCAGCTTCTGGCAGATGCTCTGGAGCGACACCGGTCGGCCGCGGCTGCGCGCTCGATTGATCTGGCACTGGGCGGTGTCGCGCCGGTGCGGCTCCTCGCCGACCGCGTCCGCGTCGCCCAGGTGATCGACAACCTCGTCGGCAACGCCGTGCGGTACACGCAGCCCGGCGGACACGTCGTGCTGGAGTTGGCGAGCCGCGGCTCGTCGTCGGAGCTCGCCGTGCGCGACGACGGTCCAGGGCTCAGCCCAGAGCAGGCCGCGCGCGTCTTCGAGCGCTTCTACCGGGCCGACTCGTCCCGCTCCCGCGAGGTGGGCGGCAGCGGCCTCGGCCTCGCCATCACGAAGTCGCTCGTCGCCGCGATGGACGGATCCGTGGCGGTCCAGAGCGCCGGGCTGGGACGCGGCACGGTGTTTGCCGTCCGGCTGCCGTCGGCCTGACGCGGACCCGCGACGCGGCGAACGCGCTCGGGATGTCGGACACTGGGGCGATGACGCACCTGATGACCCACGAACACGGGTCAGCCGCCGCCGGCCACCGATGGCGCCTGGTCGCCGTGCTTGCGCTGAGCGTCACGATCCTGATCGTCGAAGTCGCCGGCTCCGTCGTTGCCAACAGCCTCGCGCTCCTCGCCGACGCCGGCCACGTCCTGACGGATGTCGTCGGGATCGCGCTGGCCCTCGTCGCCATCTGGTTCGCCCAGCGGCCCGCGACCAGCGGTCGCACCTTCGGCTATCTGCGCCTCGAGATCCTCGCTGCGGTGACAAACTCGTTCCTGCTGTTCGCGATCGCGGCGGTCGTCCTGTTCGAGGCCTGGCAGCGGTTGTCGGAGCCGCCCCAGATCGCCTCGGGCCCGATGCTCGGCTTCGCCCTCGTCGGCCTCGCCGCCAACGCCGTTTCCCTGCTCCTCCTGCGCAACGCCCAGAAGGAGAGCCTCAACGTGCGGGGCGCCTACCTCGAGGTCCTGGGCGACCTCGCGGGCTCGGTCGCCGTCATCGTCGCGGCATTGGTGATCACCGTGACGGGTTGGGTCGGCGCCGACACTGCGGCGTCGGTTCTGATCGGGCTGCTGATCCTGCCGCGCACGTTCTCGCTGCTGCGCGAGGCGACCAACATCCTGCTCGAGGCCACGCCCAAGGGCGTCGACATGGGGCGGGTGCGGGCGCACATCCTGGACGCGCCGGGCGTCGTCGACTGCCACGACCTGCACGCCTGGACGATCACGTCCGGGATGAATGTGGTCTCGGCCCACGTCGTGATCGCCGAGAACGCTGAGCCGCCGCAGGTCCTCGACGCGCTGTGCGCCTGCCTGTCGGACGACTTCGACATTGAGCACTCGACCTTCCAGCTCGAGACCGCAGACCGCCGCCGCCTCGAAGAACGGAGCCACGCATGAGCCATCGCGTCACGCTGCTCTGGTTCAACGATTGCCCTGGCCACGAGCCGTGCCGCCAGATCGTCGCCGACGTCGTCGGGCGTGTGGCGCCGGACGCGACGATCGAGGAGGTCGACGCGAGCAGTGACGACGTTGCGATGGCGCTCCGCTTCCCGGGCTCGCCGACCATCCGCGTTGACGGCGTCGACATCGAGCCGGGATTCGAGGACTCCGGCGACTACACGCCCCGCTGCCGCCTCTATCGCACCGCGACCGGCCTCGCCGGTCTGCCCGATCCCCGCTGGCTGGAGGAGGCACTTCGCGCATGACTAGGCAAACCGCGCCCGCGGCCGCAGCCCGTCCCGGTCTTCTGCGGCGCGCCCTGCGGCTCGAGTACCTCACCGTCGGCTGGAACATCGTCGAGGGCTTGATCGCGATTGCGGCCGGCCTTGCTGCGGGCTCGGTCGCGCTGCTCGCCTTCGGGATTGATTCGTTCGTCGAGTCGGCCTCGGGCTCGGTCATGGTCTGGCGCCTCCTCGCGGAGCGGAGCGCCGAGGAGGACGACGAGGAGCGCATCGAGCACGTCGAGCACCGCGCGCAGAAGCTCGTCGCGGGCTCGCTCGTCCTGCTCGCCGTCTACATCGCCTGGGACTCCATCACGTCGCTGCTCTCGGGCGAGCGCGCAGCGCCCTCCGCGGTGGGTATCGCGCTCGCGATCGCATCGCTCGCGGTGATGTGGTGGCTTGCACGCGAGAAGCGCCGCGTCGGGATCGCACTGGGAAGCAAGGCGATGGCCGCCGACGCCTTCCAGACCGACGCCTGCTTCTACCTGTCGCTCTTCCTGCTCGTCGGCATCGGCGCGAACGCCCTGTTCGGCTGGTGGTGGGCGGATCCGCTGGCTGCGCTGGGCATGACCGTCTTCATCGGGCGTGAGGCGGTCGAGGCGTGGCGGGGCGATGATGACGACTGACGCCAGCAAGGAGCACGATATGGCCGACTACACCATCGACGCGGACGGCGACTCGGTCGCCATCGAGATCACCGGGGTCGCCGGCCGCCAGGCGGAGCTGCTCGAGGCCTTCGGCGAGTGTCAGGGAGGCCAATGCTCGTGCCCGACCAACGAGTACGAGAAGGTGGCGGCAATGGAGGTCCAGCCCGCCGGGGACAGGATCGCCATCCGGCTCACGGCGAAGCCCGGCCTGACGCTCGACACGGCGGAGATTGAGGCCTGCCTCGACTACACCGTCGGCAAGCACAAGGCGTAGACCCTTCCCGATTGGGCCGCACGTCAGCGGGGTGCGTCGGCTCGGGCGTGGTGTGACGGCTTCGGTGAGCCGGTGGCGGGTTGGTCTTGGGTGTGGGCCCCGTCGTCGCTCAGGACGCGGGCGGCTGCGGCGTGTCCGTGCCCTTGGCTGCCCCGCCACCAAACGTCGCGTCCACGGCTGCGCGCATCTGGGTTGCGTTCTTGCCCTGCAGCAGCAGCTGCTGGGCGAGGTTGGCGGTCTTGACGCAGATGTCGCAGAACGAGGCGTGCTCCTCGTAGGTGTAGACGCCCTTGACCTCGCGGCGCTGGAAGAAGCAATCGAGGTTGCTGCGGTGCGGAATGCCGGCGCAGCCGCAGTAGCACGGCATCCACTGGAGGACGTCTGGGTGGGCGAGCGCGAACGCGTACGCCGTCTGCCCGGCGGTTGGGAGCGCGGTGACGAACCCGGGGCGCGCCTGCCACGTGGCCGCGACCTCGTCGGCAGTGGGCATCGTCATCGAACCCAGCGGCACGGCCGGCGTGGACGCATCCGCAGAAGCCGCACTCGGCGCCGCGCTTGCTGCGGCTGCGGGCGCCATTGTCGAGGAGCCACTGCTCGAACAGCCGGCGACGGCGCCGCCCAGCGACAGCGCCACGATGAACACGGGAATGATCGCCCCGAGGCGGCTACGGGGGCGACGGACGGGGACGCGAACAGTGGCCACGAGAGGCTCCAGGATGCGTGTGTGACGTGATGCCGCAATCCTCCCGCCCGCGGCACCGGGTCGTCCATGGAGCCAGCCTCAGGGCTTGCTCAAGATTGCGTCAACGGCGCCCCGCCGTCTCCCAGGACGCGACGGGGCAGCCAGACCGCGCTACATCGTCGGGGTGAATCCGACGGCGAGGAACGTCTCAGGGTCGTCGCCGAACTCGAGGAAGCAGCCCTTGCCGCAGAACACGTGCTCCCGGCCCTCGTAGGTCTTGGCGAGGCCCTTTGCGCGGGCCTCCGCGATGTTGACGGTCATCCCGCAGACCGGATCCTCGTGCGGGGCGATAACTCGATGCTCGGCCATGTCGATCTCCTTCGAGTGAGTGTCGGTTGGGTCAGTTGGCGATAACGGTGGCCTCCGCCGCCTCGGCGACCTCGCAGATGCCCGTGTCCGCCGGGGGCTGCGCTGCCGCCGCACGCTCAGCGTCCAGCTGGGCCTTGATCTCCGGGTACGCGTCGGACAGGCAGCACGAGCAGCTCTCGTACCAGCGGCGCATGCCCTCGTCGATAACGGGAGTACCCGCCGCAGCGACGGGCGCGGACGCAGCCGACTCGGCCTGAACGATGTACTCGGCCGGACCTTCGACGAAGGCGCGCTTGCAGCCGTCACGGCAGAAGGCGTAGGTCCGGCCCTCATGCTCGAGGAGCCGTCCGGCCGTCTCAGCCGCGGCGACATCGACGGACATCCCGCAGACGGGGTCGATGAGCTTTTCGGGACGCTCAGCCTGCATCGTCGTTCGTGCTCCTGTGCGGGTGCTACTTGATCGTGATGACGGCCTTCATGCCGGCCGCGTAGTGCCCGATGACATGGCAGCCCGCCAGGGTCTGGCCCGGCGCGGCGAAGATGTAGGTGAGCTCCTTGGTCTTGCCGGGCTCAACGCCGATCGCGTTGGGCTCGTCCTTGGGCATCGACATGCCGCCGTTGGCCATCATCTCCTTGTCGTGGGCTGTTTGGTCGGCTGCATCGCCGAGCGTGAACTCGTGGAACACCGTGCCGGTATTGGTGACGACGAAGGTGACCGGCTTGCCGGCGGGCACCGTCAGCGCGGCAGGCTCGATCTTGAGCAAGTCGGTGAGGGTCACCTGGATCCGTGTGGCGGCGGACGGGTCATACGACGCAGGCGGGGTCTCCGACATCGCGGGAGCGGATTTGGCCGGGGCGGCCGCCGTGGCCTGAGCCCCAAAGGACCAGGCGGGAGCACCGCGATGGCGGCGAGCGGAAGCAGGCAGCGGCAAGCACCGCGATGGCGGCGAGCGGAAGCAGGCGAATGGGGCGCATGGCGTTCTCCAGTGTTGGGGAAAGGATGGTCTTCAGGAAGCGGAGGCGGCGGCGGTCGCCCCGACGTGTGGCGTCTGGGTCACCGGCTTGACGCGGAAGCGGCGGAGGCGGAGCGCGTTGGAGACGACCGTCACCGACGAGAGCGCCATGGCCGCGGCTGCGAAGATCGGGTCCAGCAGCATCCCGTTGATCGGATACAGCACGCCCATCGCGACGGGGATGAGGATGACGTTGTACCCAAACGCCCAGAACAGGTTCTGGCGGATATTCCGCATCGTCGCGCGGGACAACGCGATGGCCGTGACGAGGCCGCGCAGGTCGCCCGACATCAGCGTGACCCCGGCGGACTCCATGGCGACGTCGGTGCCGGTGCCCATCGCGACGCCCACATCCGCCGAGGCGAGCGCAGGGGCGTCGTTCACGCCGTCCCCCACCATCGCCACAACCTTGCCCTCCGCCTGGAGCGCCTTGACCGCGGCGGCCTTGCCGTCGGGGCGGACGTCGGCGACGACCGTGTCGATGCCTGCGCTGCGGGCGATGGCCTCAGCCGTTCGCCGGTTGTCGCCCGTCAGCATCGCGACCGTGATTCCCAGCTTGTGGAGGGCGGCGACCGCCTCGACGGAGCCCGCCTTGAGCGTGTCCGCGATGGCGATGACGGCCGCGGCCCGCCCGTCGACTGCGGCGAACACGGGGGTTCTGCCGTCGGCGGCAAGCTGGTCGGCCGTTTCGACCAGGGTCGACACGTCGATGCCCTCAGCCTCGAGGTAGCCGGGGCGGCCGACGACGACACGACGCCCGGCAACAGTTGCCGCGACGCCGCCACCCGCCGTCGAGAGGAAGTCGCCAACCTCCGCGAGGACCAGACGCCGGGTGTCGGTCGCCTCGCGCACGATGGCGTCGGCAAGCGGGTGCTCAGACCCGCGCTCTGCGGCGGCGACGAGGGCGAGCAGCTCGTCCTCGGGCAGCGCGCCGTCGACGCGGACGATGTCGGTGACGCGGGGCTTGCCCTCGGTGAGCGTGCCGGTCTTGTCGAGGACGACGGCACGCACGGAGCCCAGCCGCTCGAGCGCCTCGGCGCTGCGGAACAGCACGCCGTTCTCGGCGCCCTTGCCGGTGCCCACCATGATCGACGTGGGTGTGGCCAGGCCAAGCGCGCAGGGGCACGCGATGATCAGGACGGCCACGGTGTTGAGCAGCGCGAGGTTGAACGCGGGCGCCGGGCCGAAGATGAACCACGCGGCAAACGTGAGCGCCGCGAGCACCAGCACCATCGGCACGAAGTAGCCGGTCACGATGTCCGCGAGGCGCTGGATCGGGGCGCGCGAGCCCTGCGCCTCGGACACCAGGCGGATGATCTTGGCGAGGACCGTATCAGCGCCGATGCGCGTGGCCCGGAATGTGAGCGTGCCGGTGGTGTTGAGCGTGCCGCCAACCACGAGGTCCTCGGCGCGCTTGGCGACGGGCAGGCTTTCGCCGGTGATCATGCTCTCGTCGACGCCCGACGCACCCTCGGTCACGACGCCGTCCACCGCAACCGTCTCGCCGGGTCGGACGCGGACGAGGTCGCCCACGCGGACATCCGCGACGGGGACATCCAGCTCGGAGCCGTCGCGCAGCACGCGCGCCGTGCGCGGGGCCAGGCTGATCAGCCGCCGGATGGCGTCGGACGTGTGGCTGCGGGCGCGGGCCTCAAGGAACCGGCCGAGCAGGATCAGCGTGATGATCGCCGACGACGTATCGAAATACAGTGGCAACTGCTCGGAGGTGGCGATGCCGGCGGCCTCGAAGAACCGCGGAACGAGGATCGCGGCGAGGCTGTAGAAGTACGCCGCCGAGGTGCCGATGGCGATCAGAGTGTTCATGTCCGTGGCTCGGTGTCGGGCCACCTTCCAGGCGCCCCGATAGAACGGCAGACCGGCGTAGAACTGGACCGGCGTCGCAAACGTCAGCTGGAGCCATGGGTTCGAGAAGATCGCTGGAACGAAGGACGCGATCGTCATGTGGGCCAGGCCGAGCAGGAGCGGCGTCGTCAGCACAGCTGCCACGATCAGCCGCCGACGGGTGTCGGCGAGGTGGCGCTGCTGGAAGCTCGTCTCGGGTGCACGGGCGACTTCGCGATGGGCCGCGTGTGGTTCGGCAGTGGCACCACTCGTGGCCGGGCGCGGATCGACTCCTCCATCGACGATCAGGCGCGCGTCGTAGCCTGCGGCCTCGACCGCGGCGATGATCTGGTCGACCGTCACGTCCGGGCCGGCCACCACGGTCGCTCGCTCGGTGGCGAGGTTCACGTTCGCTGTGGTCACCCCGTCCAGCTTGCCAAGGTAGCGCTCGATCCGGTTGACGCACGACGCGCAGGTCATCCCCTCGATGTCGAGGGCGAACGTACGCGTGGCGGAGAAACCGATCTCCACCGTTCGACCGCTGGGTTCGGCGCCGGTTCGCTCCGCCTGGTCGAGACGAGCTTCGTATCCGGCAGCTTCGACCGCCCGCCCGAGATCATCGAGCGACACGCGCCCCGGATCGAATCTGACCGACGCCGATTCGGTGGCCAGATTGACGCTGGCCTCCTCGACGCCGTCGACCTTGCGAAGGTAGCGCTCGATCCGGTTGACGCACGATGCGCAGGTCATGCCCTCGACCGGGAAACGGGCGCCGGCG
>JANYAA010000421.1 GCA_025355255.1 Chloroflexota bacterium
CGACGGCGACATCCCGCACCCGGCCATCGGCAAGGCCCGCCGGATGCAGGTCAAGACGCCGTCGATGCAGCATCAGGTGATGATCGAGGCGGTGGAGAACCACATGCCGCAGGTCATCGTCATTGACGAGATCGGCACGGAGCTTGAGGCGCAGGCCGCCCGGACCATCGCGGAGCGCGGCGTCCAGCTGATCGGCACGGCGCACGGCAACAACCTCGACAACCTGATGCTCAACCCCACGCTGTCGGACCTGATCGGCGGCATCCAGAGCGTCACGCTTGGCGACGACGAGGCCCGGCGGCGCCGATCGCAGAAGAGCGTGCTGGAGCGGAAGCAGCCGCCAACGTTTGACGTGATTGTGGAGATCCAGGATCGCGAGAAGGTCCTCGTCCATGCCGACGTGTCCGCAACGGTGGACGCGATGCTGCTGGGCGATCCCGTGGCGCCCGAGCTGCGCTGGCGCGATGAAGAGGGCGTGCACCGCTCGCAGTCCCGGCCGCGACCCTCACCTCGCGATGGCGCCGGGGGCGGCAGCGACCGGTTCAGCGGCCTCACCGGGTCCGGTGCAGGCGCCTGGGGCCGAGACCCCGGCTGGCGCGGCACCCCGTATCGGCCCGGGCTTGCCGGTCCCGAGGAGCGGCTCCCCGCGCGCTCCGGCTTTCGCCCTGGCCAGTCCGGCGGCTGGCGGTCCAACCGCGGCGTGCCAGGTGTTCCCGCTGAGCGTGGCGGCGAGCGCGATGGCGAGCGTGGCCCGCGCAGCCCGGAGGGCGACCGGCAAGGTCCCCTGAACCTCATGCCGGGCGAGCGGTTTGCCGCCTTGCCCACGGCGCCCTTCATCAGCGGCGAGTTCGCGGACCGCGGGCCGCTGGAGCGCGCCGACGGCACCTCCGCACCGGCTATCGATGTCCGCGCCCGCGATGCCCGCGAGCTGGAGCGCCAGCGCGCCTGGCGAGCCGAAGCGGCCCGCGCCCTCAACACGTTCCGCGAGGACGAGGGCACCCGCCCGGTCAACGCGGCGCAGTTTGAGGCGCCCGAGGAGGAGCGGATCGCGCGGATGGTCCCGGGCGACGCGCGGTACGACGGGGCCCGCCCCGGCGGGGCCAGCGACGGCGGGGCGCATGACGACGCCGACGAAGGCGACGATGAGGACGACGACGACCGCGCCCTGCTGGGGGCCCTGCCCCTTGGCGACGCGCTTCTCGACGTGCCCACCACGCTGCCCACGCTCCGCGTCTTCCCCCACGGCATCAGCCGCCGACGTCTGGAGCAGGCGATCAAGGAACTCCAACTGCCGGTGATCATCGCCCGCGAGCCCGGTGAAGCCGATGTGGCGATGACGCTGCGCTCGGAGTACCGCCAGAAGCCACCCGGTCTGCGCGACGTGGAGGATCGGGGGATCCCCATCTACGTCCTCAAGGCCAACACGATTGCGCAGATGCAGGCGTCGCTGACGTCCGTGTTCGCGCTGGAGATCGATCCGCGCGAGGCGGCGCTGGCCGAGGCAGAGCAGGCGATCGGCACCGTGCTCAAGATGCAGGAGCCAATCGAGCTCGCGCCGCAGAACGCGTACATCCGGCGGCTGCAGCACCAGCTGGCGGAGCGGGCGAACCTGGTGTCGCGGTCGCGCGGCCGGGAGCCGTATCGTCGCGTGCGCCTGTACCCGGACGCGGCGCGCACCGCCTGGCGGTAAGACCGCCGCGTCCGGGCTCACCCGGTGCGTCATACAGCGCACGTCAGCACTGACGGCTCGCAGTGTGAGCGACACCGCGCGCGAGGGTGCCGCCACGCGCCCGTCCAGCACAAACGGCGCGCCCGGTGAGCCAGCCGTGCCTCGTCTGCGTGCTATGACTCACGGGGTGAGCCAGCAGGCGGTTGTCGCTGGGAGCCTCTTGACCATCTACTATCGGCGGGCGATCCACGCGGGCAAGGAGGCGAATGGCGATCCCGGAGTTCCAGGCGCTGCTGCTCCCACTGCTGCGCCTCACCGCTGACGGTGCCGAGCACGCGCTGGCGGGCGCCGTTGACACGCTGGCTGCCGATCTTGGCCTGACGGCCGACGACCTGGACCAGCGCAACCCCAGCGGGCTCGCCCGAACCTTCTACAACCGCGTCGCCTGGTCATCCACGTACCTGCGCGCGGCAGGGCTGCTCGTGGCAACCAAACGGGGCCATTTCCGGATCACCGAGCGCGGCGTGGCCCTGCTGGCGGAGACGCCGGCGCACCTTGGCATTCACGAGCTCATGCGGTACCCGGAGTTCCGGGCCATCCGAACCAGCGGCACGCGGAAGCGCAGTCTTGCGCCGGAGGCTGATGCTGCTGCTGCGGCGCTTACGCCCGAAGAGGCGCTCGAGACCGCCTACGCCACCCTTCGCACCGCCGTTGAGGCGCAGCTGCGCGACCGCGTCCGGACGGCGCCGCTGCCCGTCTTTGAGCGGCTGGTTGTCGCGCTGCTCGTCGCCATGGGCTACGGCGGCACGCGGGCCGAAGCAGCACGAGCCGTCGGCCCATCTGACGACGGCGGCATCGAAGGCCTCGTTGCTGCGGATCGACTGGGTCTGGAGCTGGTGCTGGTCCGCGCTGGGCAGTGGGAGCTGCCGATCGGCCGTCCGGCGGCGGAGGACCTCGTTGCGGCCCTGCGTGACCAGCAGGCCAGCCGTGGCGTGTACATCACCACCGGCACCGTGGATCCCGAGGCTCGCGCCTGGCTTCGCGGCGTGCAGCCCCGCGTGGTCGCGCTCGACGGGGCCGACCTTGCCCGGCTGATGTTCGACAGCGGCATCGGCGTGGCGCAGGTTGGCGACCCGTACACCGTGAAGCGCGTGGATCTCGGCGGATTTGAGGAGGGGTGAGGCGATGAGCCTGCGGTTCACCGAGGTGGTCATCGACTGCCCGGACCACGGCGCCGTGGTGGACTTCTGGGCCATCGCCCTGGACTACTCCCGGCACCCGGTCAACGAGCAGTACGTGGCGCTGGTGCCCGATGGCGAGGCAACGCCCGGTCGTCCGCCGATCCTCTTCCAGAAGGTGCCCGAGCCCAAGGTCGGGAAGAACCGGGTGCACCTGGACTTCCGGGCCGACGTCCGCGCCGACGAGGTGAGCCGGCTCGTGGCCATCGGCACCGTCGTGCTGGCGGAGCACTCGATGGGCGACTTCGGCTGGACGGTGATGGCCGACCCGGCGGGTAACGAGTTCTGCGTATCGGGCGACGCCTGACGCCCATGGCCGCGTCCGTTGAGCGCACGCCGTTCCGGCGGCTCGAGGCGCTTGCGCTGAGCCCAGCTGGCTTGGTCGCCGTCTTCGTGTGGGCCTTCGCGGAGGCGATCGCCTGGCCAATCATCCCGGACGTCATCGTGGGCCTCTTGGCCCTCGTGATGCCGTGCCGTGCGGTGCGGCTGTTCATCGCCATGACGCTGGGCAGCCTGGCGGGCTCGGCTGTGCTCTCGGCACTCACCCTTGCCGCGCCCGACGCCGTCCAGACGATGCTGCTGGCCCTGCCGGCGATCCACCCGCCGATGCTGGCCAACGCCATGCACGCCGTGGCTTCCGGCGATCCCTTGTCAATGGCGCAGCTTGGCCCGGGTACACCGCTCAAGGTCTTCACCTACGCTTGGGCAATCGGCCCCGGCAGCCCGCTGGGTCTTGCGGCGGGCGTGGTGCTCAACCGGATCGCGCGCGTTGGCCCCGTGGTTCTGGCGCTGGCGATCCTGGGCTCGGCGGCGCCGGCATTCCTTCGCCGCTTCGACCGGCTCACGCTCGTCGTCTACGCCATGGCGTACATCGCGCTGTATGCGGTCTACTGGAGCTAGCGCCGGTACAAGTCCATCCGCTCGTACAAGGCGGTGCGGTCTCGGGACGCTAGGCCGTCAGAAGAGGGGTCGCGGGTGAGGCCCGCAGTGACGAACTCGTCCCTGACGTCGGCCACCACGCGCCGGACGAGGACGCGGCCACCGGGCGCCAGGGCATCACGCACCGCCGAGGCCAGCCCGGCCTTTGCCGCCATGCGCGTGAAGGCCGCGGGCGACGGCGCCAATCCGCTGATCCCAGAACGCTGCGTCAGCAGGCGTCAGGACCGCGCGCACACGAGAGCGATAGACGGCCGGCGCCGAAGGATCGCGCCACCTCAAACCATCGGTGGAGCGTGTCGGGGTCCAGCACGCAGGCCGCGGCCAGATTCAGCGCGGTCAGGCGGAGCTGTTCGAGGTTGAGATCGACCGCCACAACATCGGCGCCATCGGCAGCCAGCGCCAACGCCGCATCGCCGGCCGCCGCCGCCGCCACCAGCACGCGCGAGCCCGGGGCGACCGCCAGCAGCTCGGCATCGAGCCGATCGTCCTCCCAGGCGCGGGTGAACGTAATGGGCATTGGTCAGAAGGCCCGTACCACGGTCTGGCGCTTGCCGCCCGCGGTGCGCGGAATCTCCTCAATCTCGGCCACGGTCACCGCCAGCGACGCGGGCAACTCGGCCGTCAGCGACGCCACCACGGCGGCCGCCGAGTCCTCACGCCACGACGACCCCGGCACCACCTCGAACACCGCCGTGTCCGGATCGCGCTGGACAAAGGGATAGGAGGTGACGAGGTCGGGTCGCCCAGAATCGCCCGGGGCATCAGCGCGGTGACGGCCACTAGGTTCACCAGGTGCTCACGGGCGTTGAGCTTGCGGAGCGCCATCGAACCCCACCCTTCGCGTCTAGCGCACGCGACCCGTCATTCGGGAGCCAGCTCGGCCGGAAAGCCCGGTGCGCGCAGATCGGCGCCCACCGCGTCCTCGAGCATCTTGACGATCATCGTGGACTGCGCCCCGCCCCCGTACATCGCCCGTCCGCGGGCGAAGATCTGCTCGGTCATGCTGGCCAGCTCCAGCGGTACGCCAAACTCGCGGCCCATCTGGTGCGCAAAATGCAGGTCCTTGCGCGCGAGGTCCATCGTGAAGTTGATCTGGTAGCTGCCGTTCAGGATCAGCTTGCCCTCCGTCTCGTGGACGAAGCTGTTGCCGGAGCTGGCCTTGATCACGTCCCACGCAAGCCCAAGGTCGATGCCGCCGCGCTTGGCCAGCATGAGGGCTTCACCGTCGGCAACAAGATGGATGAACGCGAGCATGTTGGTGATGACCTTGATCACCGAGGCCTGACCCAGCTCCCCGATGTAGAAGACCTTGCCGCCCATGGCTTCGAAGGCGGGGAGGTGGCGCTTGTAGACCTCCTCGTCGCCGCCAACCAGCACGGAGATCATCCCGGCTGCCGCACGGTGAACGCCGCCGGTCACGGGCGACTCCAGCGTTGCGACGCCCTGTGCGGCCGCGAGCGCCGCGAGGCGCTTGAGCTCGTGCAGGTCGTTGGTGCTCATGTCGATCCAGGTGCCGCCCGCGGCAAGCCCCTCCAGGATGCCGCCTGGCCCTTCCACGGTCTTGGTGACGATCTCAGGCGAGGGCAGGCAGGTGATCACCGTGTCGGAGGCGCGCGCCACGTCGGCGGCGGAATCTGCCCAGACTGCGCCGGCGGCGATGAGCTCCGACGCGGCGTCCTTGTTGATGTCGTACACCGTGAGCGGGAAGCCCGCGCTCAGCAGGCTGTTCGCCAAGTGGCGGCCCAGGCTGCCAAGACCGATGTAGCCGATCCGCGGGGTCATGCGCTCTCCATTGGGTGTCTGCCTATAGGGCGTGAACTGCGGCCTCCAGCCGCGCGGTGAATTCGCGAGCGTGCTCGCCGGGCAGCGCCCGCATCGGCGCTCCAAAGCGCACTTCCACCGGCGCACGATGCGGCCAGCGTGCGCCGGTGGGCAGCACGGCGGCGATGCCGACGATCATAACGGGCAGCACCTGCCGTCCGGTGAGCGTTGCGAGCAGCCCGGCGCCCGGCTTGAACGGGCCGATGGTGCCGGTCATGCTGCGCGTCCCCTCCGGGAAGACCAGCACGTTCCAGCCCTGCTCCAGCAGACCCGCCGCGGCCTCAAACGAGTCATCACCGCGACCGGTGCGCCTGAACGCGAACGAGCCCAGCCAGGCGGCGAAGAACCAGCGGGTTCGGCTCACGGCGAAGTAGTCCGCGGCAGCCGATGCCGAGAGCCGGCGCCGGTAGCGCGGCCCCAGCGCCAGGCGGATCGCGGAGAAGTCGAAGTGGCTCGCGTGCGTGGGGCAGATGATTGCCGCGCCCTCAAGCTCGGCCAGGTGCTCGGCGCCAATCACCCCGGGGCCGCGCAGGAAGTAGCTCAGGAAGGGGCCGACGATCCGCGCCGTGACCTCGCGGGCGAGGATCGCCGGTCTGGAGAACTGCCAGCCCGTCGGCGGCGTGGGCTTCATCGCTCGGCTCCGCAGTGCCGCCGGTTCACCCAGCGCCCCAGAGCTTGGCGATCCAGTACCCCAGCGCCACGGTCACCAGCAGCGAGTCAACCCGGTCAAGGATCCCGCCAAACCCCGGCAGCCAGTGGCCCGTGTCCTTCACGCCCGCTTCGCGTTTCGCGGCGCTCTCTAGCAGGTCCCCCCAGAGCGAGCCCGCCGCCACCAGCGGCACCAGCACCGCGCAGAACGGCGCGCCAAACGCGGGCACGATGGCCGGCAGGAACACGGCCAGCCCAAGCGCTGCGCCGATGATGTTGCCGAAGACGCCTTCGCGGGTCTTGTTGGGCGAGAGGTTGGGCGCCAACTTGGTCTTGCCGAACTTCTTGCCGGCGACAAACGCGCCGACATCTGAAAACGCGCAGGCGACGGCCAGCGCCAGCACCAGCGCGATGCCCGCCTCGCCGTGCTCCACGCCTAGGGCCACGCCGTGGGCGAGCATGACGGAGATCAACGCCACACCCACGGCGGCCATCCCCAGATCCCGGATGGCGCGCCCGGTGTTGGCCCTGATCACCGGCCAGAGCGCGCCCACCAGCACCAGCCCGCCGACGAGCCAGTAGGCAGCCGCAACGCCTCCAATGGCGATGGCGCCGATGATCACGATGTTGGCGCCCACGATGGCCACACGGTGGTGCATCGGCAGGCCAAACAGGCGGCCCCACTCAAGGAGCCCTGCCGCGCCGATGACGCCGAAGAGGATGGCCAGCCCCGCGACGCCCACCCGCGCCGCGATCAGGAGCAGGAGCCCCAGCACGGCATAGCTGCCAGCGCGCTCCAGCGCGGTCCGCGGCGTGAGCCCGGTGGTCTTGCCGCGCCTCGCCAGAGCAAACAGCGCCGCGACCACCAGCCCGAAGCCGGACCCGCCAAGCAGGACAACTGAAGCCGCGTCGAGCGGGCTCAAGGAAGGCGCCTGACGGCGGTGACGATCCGCTCAATCAGCGTGAGCGTGGTACCGACGAGGAGCACAGGGCCGAAGATGGCCCATGCCGTGGTGTCCGGCGCGGCAACCGCGGCCCAGACGCTGCAGACCACCAGGAGCGCCATGCGCCCGGGCTTCGAGAGGATGCCGCCGTACAGCCGCTCGGCCCCGGCGGCCTTGGTGGTGATGCCGGTGTACGAGGCAAGCACGCCGGCCAGGAGCCCCAGCAGGACGATCCTCGCGTCGGCGCCGGGCAGGAACGCGACCGGTGCGATGAACGCGGTGTCCGCTAGACGGTCGCCCAGCTCGTTGAACAGCTCGCCGCGAGGGTGGATCTTGCCGGTCCGGCGTGCCAGGTTGCCGTCCAGCAGGTTGAGCAGGATGCGCACCGCGGCCAGCACCGGGATCGCCACGAGCAGGGCTGGTGCCCCGGGCGAGAGCAGCAGGCAGGCGCCGCCAATCAGCGCCACTGGAACTGCGGCCAGCGTGATCTGGTCTGGCGTCACGCCGGCGGCGGCGAGCCGGCCAACCAGCGGCACCAGCCTCGCGTTGATCGCCCCTTTGGTGGCGTACAGGTTCACGCTGCTCCCCCATGGCGGACACACCCCCGCGTCGGGCGATCCTGCCCTCGCACGTGCCGGGCGTCAACGGCCATCGCGCCCAATGCGTCTCGCCCGGCGTCGACCCAACCGAGGCGCCGCTCAGGCGCCTGTCGCGTAACCCGCGAGCACCTCTGACAGGCGCCGCCCGCGGGCCGGTTCGGTGTGCAGCTCGATGTCAGTGAGGGCGAAATACCGACCCTTGAACAGGAGCGGCTCGCCCAGGTCTCGCGCCAGGGCGTAGGAGAAGCAGTCACCCATGTTGAGGCGGGCGGGATGGCCGGAGCCGCGCCCGAACTGCTGGTATGCGCTGCGGGCAAGGCGCGCCTGCGCGGGCGTGAGTGGGGCGAG
>JANYAA010000220.1 GCA_025355255.1 Chloroflexota bacterium
GACCCACAGTGAAGAGCCAGAGGGGCCACAGGTGGGGGCGGCAAGACCTCAGGTGCCGAGTTCCCGTCGCCTTGCCGGAGGGCCGGCCCCGCGCGACGGGCGCTTGGGGGCACACCCATGCGTCGATCGATCGCGACCACCGGCCCTCCGGGTGGCCCCCCGCCCTGGAGGTCCGAGGCACGGCGGCCGACGCCATTGTTATGCGCCGGCGCAACACTGGCACTACCTAATTGGCCCGGGGTCAAAGCGCCAGACGTACCTCGAGGAGCTCCATCTCCGCCTCGCGGGCCACCGTGCGCATTTCCGAGCACGACGGGCACACCGCCAGTCCCGGACCCACCACGTCGTCGTGGCCAAGCGCGCCGTCAAACCCGCACGGGCAGGTCAGGAGCACCTCGAAGGGCTCCGCGACAAGCTCGGCGGCAGCCAATGGACCGCCCTCGGTCAGCATCTCGAACGCCTGGCGCAGCACATCGTCGGGAATGGTTGTGGCGTGGCGCACCCGTATCAGCGACACGGGTCTGCCCGCGGCCCGCGCTACCGCGGCGTCAACGAGTTCGGCAACCAGGCCAACCTCGTGCATCTAGCGCTCCCCGATGACGGCGGCGATGGCGTCGGCCGCAACTTCCACGGCTGCCGCGACGGCCGGCGACAGCCCATCGGAGGGCTCGAGCGAGACGGGGCCAACACCCACCAGCACCATCCTCGGCGCGGCGCCGTAGAGCGTCTGCGCCAGCGCGGCGAGGCCGGCCGGGTCAACCGAGTGGCTGAACGGCTCGCCCTTAGCAGCCCCCGGACCCAAGTCGCGAACAGCAACCTCGGCCGGCGGCACGTCCACCGACGCGTCCACAACCACCACAAGGCGGGTGCCGGCGATGTCCGCGGCCAGCTCCGGCGTCAGCTGGTAGACCGCCCGCAGCTCGGCCGCCTCGGGCGGCAACAGCAAGCCCAGCCGCTCAACCACGGCCTGCCCCACGCCGTCATCGGCGCGCAGGGGGTTGCCCACCCCCAGCACGAGCACCCCGCCCGTCACGCCGTCCGCCGAGGTCACCGCGCCAGCTGGGAGAGCACCCGGCCATTTGGGGCCAGCAGGTCGATCTTGATGGCCATCTGCCCCAGCGCGTGCGTGGAGCACGAGAGACACGGGTCGTAGCAGCGGATGACGGCCTCCACGCGGTTGAGCATCGACTCCTCCAGCCGATCACCCTTCACGTAGTGGCGGGCAACCTGGAGCACGGCGCGGTTCATCGCCATGTTGTTGTGGCCGGTGGCGATCACGAGGTTCACCCACTCCACGAGGCCATCGTCATCCACCTTGTAGTGGTGCATGAGCGTCCCGCGCGGGGCCTCGGACACACCGATGCCCTCGTTGCGGTTGATCCCGGCCACGGAGCGCGTGTGGGCGCCCGTGATGTCGGGTCCGCGAAGCAGCTGCTCAATCTTCTCGATGGCGTGGAGCGTGTCGATCAGCCGCGCGTAGTGGTAGTGGAAGGAGGACGAGGCCACCCGGCCAACTCGCCAGCGGAACTTCTCCAGCTCCTCGTCAGCGCGCGGGGTGCCGGTCTTCTCGGCGACGTTGAGCCGGGCCAGCGGCCCCACGCGGTAGATCCCGTCGGGGTAGCCCATCGGCTTCCAGAACGTCGTCTTGAGGTACGACCAGGGTTCCACGGCCTCGCCGATGTACTCGTTGAAGTTCTTGGGGTCAATCCGCTCGGCCAGCGTGTGGCCGTCGGCGTCGATGACCTTGATCCAGCCGCCGTAGTGATCCACGTTGCCCTGGCGGTCTACCAGCGCCATAAAAGCGCTCCGGAAGTTGCCGAGGGTTGTGGCTTCCTCCTCCCAGCGGAGCATGTCGGACTTGTACCAGGCGATGCCACGCTCGGTGGCGGCGATCGCCTCCGGGACGCCCGCGAGGATCCGGTCTCGGACCTCCTCGGTCAGGCGAAAGGCCACACCGCCCGGGACGATGCCCTCGGGATGGATCCGCTTGCCGCCCAGCCACTCGATGATCTGCTGGCCCCACCTGCGCAGGCCGATGCCGTCGTGGGCGAGCTGCGGGTTGGCCGCCGCGACTCCCAGAATGTTGCGCTGCGCGGGATCCCCGTCAAACCCGAAGAGCAGGTCCGGCGACGAGAGGTGGAAGAACGAGAGCGCGTTGCTCTGGACAATCTGGCCCAGGTTGATTACCCGGCGCAGGTCGGCGCCGGTGGGCGTGGGCTCCACGGCCATGATGTCGTCCACGGCCTTGGCGGAGGCGATCAGGTGGCTGACCGGGCAGATGCCGCAGATGCGGGCCATCAGCGCAGGCATCTCGTGGACGGGCCGGCCCTGCGTGATGCGCTCAAAGCCGCGGAACTGCGTGACGTGGAAGTGGGCGTCCACAACCTCGCCGCGATCGTCAAGCTGGATGGTGATCTTGGAGTGGCCCTCGATCCGGGTGACCGGGTCGATGGTGATGGTCTGGCTCACAACAACCTCCTCATCGCCCGAACCGGGCCCCGGCCACCGATGGGGTTCGGCCGGACAGCAGGTCGTCGAGCAAGGTGTAGATCAGGTCTGCGTGGGGCGGACACCCCGGCAGGAAGATGTCCACGTCAACAAAGCGGTTGACGGGCTGCGATGTGGCCAGGAGCTGCGGCACGACCCGGTTGGGGATCATGGGGTTGATGTCCACGTTCTCGAGGTACGCCCGGTTGAGCAGGGGCGCCGTGCCGATCGGGTTGCGCATCCCGGGCACGTTGCTCGTGACGGCG
>JANYAA010000445.1 GCA_025355255.1 Chloroflexota bacterium
TAGGCATCGGGCGTGGCCAGATCGGGCATATGAACCAGATCCTCGTTGCCGCACCCCGCAGGGCGGTTGTGCCGGCGGTTGAAGAGCGCGGGGTTGGGCCGCAGTCGGGACTGGCCGCCCGACCGTTCCCGAACCAGCAGCGCGGCCCTGGTCACCACGCGCTGGGCAAGATGCTCGGGCTGTACCGCTGGGTGATCGACGACGAGCTCATCCGGCTTGACGGGTTCTTGGACGCGTGCCGCCGGCGCAACCTGCAAGTGCTCGTCATGGGCCCGACGCCCGCCACGTTTGGCCCGTTGCAGTCGGCACTGATCCGCCGGTACAGCGAGGCTCTGGAGGTCCGGCTCAAGGCCAGGGGCATTCCCTTCGCGCGTGTGGACGCGGCAACCGGCCCAAGCGGCCGGCCAGTCACGCGTGCGGACGGGCTGCACCTGACGGCCGAAGGCCACGAGGCCGTTGCGACAGCGCTATTCCACGCAGGCCAGCCGTACTGGGCGCCAGAGCCGCCGAGCCGCGCCTGACGACAGCTTCGGGTCGGCGTGTCAGCGCGCGACCGAGGCGATCTCCCGCTTCCGGCGCGCCACAAACGCGTCGAGCGCCTCGCGGGCACCCGGGTCCATCGGCGGCTCCACGTACTCGGCCAGGAGCTGCTTCCAGATCCCGTTTGCCCGCTGCGTGGCCGTGCGCGCGCCGTCATCGTGCCACGCCTCGTAGCCGCGCCAGTCTGAGAGCATGGGCTGGTAGAACGCGGTCTCAAACCGCGCAAGCGTGTGCGCCGTCCCGAAGAAGTGGCCGCCGGGGCCCACCTCCGCGATGGACGACAGGCCAAGCGCGTCGTCATCCACGGGGATGGGCGTGAGGACCTCGGCCATCTGCTGGAGCAGCTCCGCGTCGAGGATCAGCTTCTCGAAGGACGCGGTCAGCCCGCCCTCCAGCCACCCCGCGCCCTGATAGAGCAGGCTCGCGCCGGCCATCACCGAGCCCCAGATGGACATCTCGCTCTCGTAGGCCGCCTGGGCATCCACCACCGCGGCCCCGGTCACGTTGGACGAGCGGTGCGGCAGCCCGTACCTGCGCGCCAGCTGCCCCGTGGCGATGGCCGCCTTGACGTACTCCGGCGTCCCAAACGCGGGCGACCCCGTCCGCATGTCCACGTTGGATGTGAAGCCGCCGTAGACCACCGGCGTCCCCGGCCGCACCAGCTGGGCCAGCGCGATCATGAACAGGGCCTCGGCGTTCTGCTGCGCAAGAGCCCCGGCCAGCGTCGCGGGCGCCATCGCCCCGGCCAGCGTGAACGGCGTGGCCACAACCGGCTGGCCAAACGTCGCCATCTCGATCAGCCCGTCCGACATCGGCCCGTCAAGCCGCAGCGGCGAGTTGGAGTTCACGATGGTCATGAGGCTTGGCGTGCGCACCAGCGTCTCGCGATCCACGCCCCGGGTGAGGCAGGCCACCTCGATGGCGTCGTCCACCACCTCGCGCCCGGACCCCAGGCACTGCCACGTCTTGTCCAGCGTGGTCGCCAGCGTCCGGTACATGTCGAGATGGCGCGTCTCGACCGGCAGGTCCGTGGGCTCCAGAGGTCCCCCGCCCTCCTGGCCGATGATGTCGAGGCTGCCGATGACGCGGACGAACGCCTCAAAGTCCGCCGCGTTCCCCGGGCGCCTTCCACGGTCAAGGTCCGTGACAAACGCCGGGCCGCCCACTGCGCCGAAGACCAAGTGCCGATCGCCGAACACAAGGTCGCGCTCAGGGTTCCTGGCGTGGAGCGCAAAACTCGAAGGGGCGAGCGCCACCAGCGCTTCAACCTGTCCCGGGTCAAGGCGGACTCGGCCGGCAGGTCCTCGGGCGCCGCCGTTCTTGGTGACGCGCGCGCCGGCCGCGGCGAATCGGTCAAGCGCGCGGGCGCCAAGCACCTCCACACCCACGTCGCGCAGGATCAGGAGCGACGCGCGGTGGATGGCCTCCACGTGGTCCGCGGAGAGGATCTCCAGCGGCCGATACGGGTTGACGATGCGCCGCCACGGCAGCCGCGGGATCAGGCCCGTCAGGCGCCGCACACGCCGGGCGCGCGCGCGCGATGCCGGATCGGCGGTGTCGGCGGGGTCGGCCGGGTCGCTCATGCCCCCACGATAGACGGCCGCGAGACGGGCCGCCGCCCACGTCCGGCGCCGCCCCATAATCTCCGGATGCGGAGCCAATACCGGGTTGTCGTGATCGGCGGCGGGATCGTCGGCGCAAGCGTGGCGTACCACCTCGCCGTGCGCGGCGTCACCGATGTCGCCCTCGTTGAGCGCGACCAGCTCACCGCAGGCTCGTCCTGGCACGCGGCCGGCGGTTTCCACGCCATCAACCCGGATCCCCGCATCGCCGAGCTCCAGCGGTACACCATCGAGCAGTACCCCAAGATCCAGGCGGAGAGCGGCCAGGCGCTGGGGCTCAAGATGTCCGGCGGCGTGGAGCTGGCAGGCACGGCGGAGCGTTGGCGCTGGCTCAAGAGCGAGCTCGCCGCCATCCAGGCGCAGGGCCATGACGGCGCGCGTCTGCTCACGCCCCGCGAAGCGGCCGAGCTGGTCCCGATCATCAACCCCGCCGGGCTGCACGGAGCGCTGTACGACCCGCAAGAGGGCAACCTGGACCCGAGCGGCGCGGTCTACGCGTACGCATCGGCAGCCAGGTCGCGTGGCGTGAAGATCATCACGGGCAACCGGGTCACGGGTCTTGGCCGCAGGGCTGACGGCGACTGGGAGGTCCAAACCGAGCAGGGCGCCATCACCGCGGAGCACGTCGTCAACG
>JANYAA010000447.1 GCA_025355255.1 Chloroflexota bacterium
ACCTCGATCGTGCGGGTAGTGGACATGAGGTCTGGCGTCAGGATGGTGTAGTAGTGCGCGTAGAAGCCACCCATGAGGCCAGCGAAGGCACACGAGAGCGTGAAGTTGAGCACCAGGAAGCGGAGGGGGTTGATGCCCGAGGCGCGTGCGGCCTGAAGGTTCTGGCCGATCGCCCGGAAGGCCAGGCCGACGTTGGAGCGGATGACGTAGGTCAGCACCGCGAGCGTGACAAGCAGCAACGCGAGCATGACGTAGTAGTAGGGCAGGTTGTCGTCGGTGCCGAGCAGCCGCGGCACGTTGAGGCCCATGGAGCCGCGCGTGATGTCGGTCAGGTTGCGGACCAGCCCCATCAGGGCCAGACCCACGAACCACGCCATGACGGCGGCATAGATGCCCCGCAGCCGCAGCGTGAGCATGCCGGTCGCCAGCCCCACGAGGCCCGCCACCATCGCCCCGGCGATCACGCCGAGCCCCGGCGGCAGCCCAAAATCCACCGCGAGCAGCCCTGACGTGTAGGCGCCAATGCCCACAAATGCAGCAAACCCGAAGTTGACGATGTCGATATAGCCGGCGGTGAAGTCGAACGCCACAGCAAGCGCGGCCGTGTAGGCGGCGCCGATCAGGTATCGCTGGTAGTCCTGGCCGTTGAAGGGCGGGATCCACGGCAGCACGATCGCGAAGAGGATGAAGGCGGCGGCAATGGCCGTCGTCCGGCGAGAACGCCCGACACCCTGCCTTCGGGACGAAGCGGGCATTGCGGTCACGGTGGCCACTACTGCTCCCAGACGCCTTTCACTTCGCTGCCGAACAGCCCAGACGGCTTGAACAGCAGGATGAGGATGATGACAGCGGTGGGGGCAACGTCCACCCAGCCAAGACCGAGGTAGGTGACCGCGAGGGTCTGCAGCAGGGACACGATGAACGCGCCCGCGATGGCGCCCTGCACATTGCCCAAACCCGCAAGGATCACGACGTACCACGCGAGATACAGCGGCTGGACGCCGACGTCAGGCGAGTTGGGGAAGATGGACAGCAGTGCCGCGCCCGCCAGCGCTGCCAGGCCGCACGACAGCCCCATCGTGAGCATGAAGATCCGGTTGAGCGAGATACCGGCCATCTGTGCCCCGGTCTCGTCCTGCGAGACCGCGCGCATGGCCCGGCCGGTTCGGGTCCGCTGGAGGAAGTACGAGAACACCAGGATCGAGATCATGGCGATCACGAAGATGGCAATGCGGTCCACCGCCACCGGCACGCCGAAGATCTGGAGCGAGTGGACGTCCCAGTAGCGCGGCACACCCCGAAAGTCGTTGCCGAAGACCATCCGGTCACCGTTGACGAGCATCACTGAGACGCCAGCGGTGAGCAGGAAGGTGTTCATCACCCACTGGTCGCGGCTGCGCTTGCGCAGCGCCCGGAACAACACGGTTTCCAGGAAGACGCCGACGAGAAAGCCGATGACGGCCGCCACCAAGATCCCCGGGATTGGCCCGACGACCTGGAGAAACATGTTCTTCGGGTCCTTGAGAAATGCGTCCCGGATGGGCTGAAAGGTGACCCACGACACCAGGCCGCCAATCATGAACAGCTCGCCGTGGGCAAAGTTCGGGATGTTCATCACCCCGAACACGAGCGCTAGGCCGCCGGCCATGAGCGCCCACATGCCGCCGGTGACCAGCGTGTCCACGAAGATGGACGGCTGGAAGATGAGCGCGATCAGCAGGACGAGGACCACCAGGGCGACCACGCCCCAGGTGAACGTCAGGAACCGGCGCGCAAGCGGGACGGTCCGCAGATTGGTGGCGGTCGTCATCGTTCGCCTCAGATCCCCAGATACGCTTCTTGGACGTGGTTGTCGCTCAGCAGCTGCTCGCCCGTGCCCTCCAGCACGATGCGGCCCTGCTCGAGCACGTAGGCGCGGTCCACGAGGCGGAGGGTGGTGTTGACGTTCTGCTCCACCAGCAGGATGGTGACGCCGCGCTTGCTCAACTGCTTGAGGGCGTCAAACGCGGCCAGGGTGGGGATGGGCGCGAGGCCTAGCGACGGCTCATCCACCAGAAGGAGCGACGGCGACGGCATCAGCCCGCGGCCGATCGCCAGCATCTTCCGCTCGCCGCCGGAGAGCGTCCCTGCCAGCTGGCCGCTGCGCTCGTGGAGGCGTGGGAAGAGCTCGTACACGAGGTCGATGTTCGTCTTGACCAGCGCCTTGTCGCGCACCGTGTAGGCGCCAACGAGGAGGTTCTCGTAGATGGACATGGACGGGAACAGGTTCAGCGCTTCGGAGACATAGCCGATGCCGGCGGCGCTCACCTTGTTGGGCGCCATGCCGGTGATCGGCTGGCCACGGAAGGTCACCGAACCGCGGATGGCCCGCACGTAGCCGGCGATGGCGCGCAGCGTGGTGGTCTTGCCAGCCCCGTTTGGGCCAAGGAGCGCCACAAACTCGCCCTCTTCCACGTGGAGATCGACACCCCACAGGACCTGGAGCAGTTCGTAGCCGGATTCGAGGCCGGTGATCTTGAGCACGCGTCCCTCCGAGACGGGGGCGGGTTGGCGGTTAGAGGATGTAGCTGTTAGAGGATGTAGTTGTGACCCAGGTACGCCTCGCGCACCTTGGGGTCCTGGGCGACCGTGGTGGCGTTGCCGTGGGCGATCAGCTCGCCGTACTGCAGGACCGACAGGTTGCCGCAGAGGTCAAGGATCAGCCGCATCACGTGCTCAACCATCAGGATGGTCGTGCCGTCGTCGCGGATCCGGCGCAGCAGCTTTGCGATGTCGCTGAGCTCGCTCGGGGTGAGCCCCGCGGCAAACTCGTCGAGCAACAGCAGCTTCGGCTTGCTGGCGAGCGCCCGTGCGAGGTCCAGCCGCTTGAGCTGGACGACGTTGAGGTGATTGGCCATCGTGGTCACAGGCCGCGGGAACTCGACGTACTGGATCATCTCGAGCGCGCGGTCCGAGACCATGGAGCGCGAGAGGTTCGGGTCGCCAAATGCGGCCGATACCACCACGTTTTCAAACGCGGTCATGCGCGGGAACGGCCGCGGGATCTGGAAGGTGCGGCCAAGACCGAGGCGGCACATGCGGTCAGCCGACATGCCGGTCGTGTCGTGGCCATCAAACCGGATCGTGCCCGCGTTTGGCCGCGTCAGACCCGCGAGGCAGTTGAGCAGCGTTGACTTGCCCGCTCCGTTTGGACCGATCAGGCCGAAGATCTCGCCCGCCTCCACATTGAAGGAGACGTTGTTGACAGCGGTGAGGCCACCGAAGCGCTTGGTGACGCCGGAGAGCTCGAGAAGGGCCATGTGCCTTTCCCAGGGGAGCGGGGGCCGGCTTGCGCCGGCC
>JANYAA010000450.1 GCA_025355255.1 Chloroflexota bacterium
CCCGCGGCCGCCCTCACCGCTGCCGGCGCAACCACCAGCGCCACCACCATCGAGTCCGCTGATCTGACTGCGATTGTCGCCACGGCCAAGAAGAGCGTCGTGACCATCACGGCGGACGGCATGTCCACCAACGGCTTCTCCCCGTTTGGCACGCCCACCCGGGGCGTCGGATCGGGCATCGTCCTCACGCCCAACGGCTACATCCTCACCAACCGCCATGTCGTGGAGAACAGCCAGACCCTCACGGTTGAGCTTGAGGACGGCCGCCAGTACACCGCCCGGGTGATCGAAATCGCGACGACCAACGACTTGGCCCTGCTCAAGGTGGACGCCACTGGCCTTGTGGCGGCGAAGATCGCGGACTCATCGGGTCTCCAGGTGGGCCAGACGGCTATCGCCATCGGCAGCCCGCTGGGCACGTACACCGAGACGGTCACAAGGGGGATCGTCTCTGGGCTCGGCCGCGAGATCTCGGTTCGTGACGACACCACGGGCAAGGTTGTGGACCTCAAGAACCTTATCCAGACCGACGCTGCAATCAACCCCGGCAACAGCGGCGGCCCGCTGCTCAACGCCGCGGGCGACGTGATCGGGATGAATACGGCGGTCTCCGTGACGGCCCAGGGCCTCGGCTTCGCCATCCCGGTCAACGACGCCGCGTCGCTGATCAGCAAGGCACTCGCCGACAAGGGCGCCTGACCCTTCGCCTAACGCGCGCGTTCTCAGGATCCTGTCAGGCGCTTGCCGCAGGCTTTCCTTTGTCGCGCCCCACCGTCACGCACCCGAACCGCCGCCCGAAAGGACCCGCATGCGCCTCCGTATCGCAGGAATTGTCCTGCTCCTTGTCGTCGGCATTGCCGCCGTCGGTATCGTGGTTGTCAACCCGGGCGGCTCGTCATCCAGCGCGTCTGCCACGTACCGCACGGCGGCAACCACCAAGCAGGACGTCACCAAGGCCATCGTCGCCACCGGGACGGTGACGCCAGTGTCCGTCTACAGCCTCGCGTTTGGCTCAGCGGCCACCACGCAGACGACCGCCAGTTCCTCTGCCGCCAGCAACGGCGCAGGCTCCGGAACAACCTGGAAGGTCACTGCGGTGAGCGTGGCGCCCGGCAAGGCCGTCAAGGTGGGCGACGTCCTTGCAACCGCCAACACGGCATCGGCGCAGCTGGCGTTGACGCTTGCACAGGCCAATCTGACATCAGCCCAGCAGAAGCTGGCAACGGATCAGGGCGGGCTCTCGGCAAACGACAAGGCGGCTGCCAAGCTCTCCGTGACGCAGGCAACCCAGTCGCTGACGCAGGCACGGCAGTCCTACAGCTCCACGCTTGCGCAGAACAAGCTGAAGCTGAGTCAGCAGCTGGCCTCGCTCAACGCCGCGAAGGCCAAACTCGCCACGGACCAGGCCGCCGTACCTCTCAACGCGGCCGCGGTCGCGCAGGACGAGAGCGCGGTCTCCAACGCCAAGAACGCCTACGACAGCCTGAAGCTCCAGGTGGCCCAGTCGAACCAGCAGGCGTCCAACCAGGTGACCTCGGCACAGAACCAGCTCACCTCGGCGAAGCTGGGCTACGCGACGAAGACAGCGGGCGCAACCGCCGCGCTAATAGCCTCCGATCAAGCCGCAGTGGCCACCGCGCAGCAGTCCGTTGACAACGCGCAGGTTGCCCTGGCGAATGCCACGCTCACGAGCCCAGCGGATGGCGTCATCCTGACGGTCAACATCACCGCCGGCGTCAACGCGCCCAGCGGCGCCGCCATCACCATGCAGAGCTCCGCGTTTCAGGTCAGCGCCTCAGTTGCGGAGGCGGACCTGCCCAACGTCAAGCTGGGTCAGGATGCAACCGTCACGATGACCGCATCCGGTCTGCCCGCGAGCGGCAAGGTCACCCAGATCAGCCCGTCGGGATCGTCGGGCTCAAGCGGCGGCGTGGTCAGCTACGCCATCCTCGTGTCCCTGCCCACCCCGCCCCTCGGCACCGCCTCGGGCATGAGCGCCCAAATCTCCGTCACCATCGCGTCGGTCGCTGGCGTCATCGCCGTTCCGACCGTAGCGCTGGTTGGTTCCGCCGGGTCGTACTCGGTGCGGGTTCTGGACTCTGCGGGCCAGCCGCAGCTCGTCTCGGTCACGGTGGGCCTTATCAGCAGCGCCTACGCCGAGATCCAGTCCGGCGTCGATGTCGGCACCGCGGTTGTCGTGGGCACCTCGTCCACCCGCCAGGGCACCACCAACTCCGGCGGCTTCGGCGGCGGGATCGGCGTGCCGGGCGTCGGTGGCGGCGGCCAGTTCCGCCCGGGTGGCGGCTGATCATGCAGCAGAACGACGCAATTGCGGAGGGCGACGAGCCGGTCTGGCCCGTCATCGAACTCCGTGACGTCACTCGGGTGTACAAGACGGGCCGTCTTGAGGTTGCCGCGCTGCGCGGCGTGGACCTCGATGTCTGGCAGGGCGACTTCCTTGCGGTCGTCGGTCCGTCGGGCAGCGGCAAGTCCACCCTCATGAACATCATCGGCTGTCTCGATCGGCCCACCGGCGGCTCCTACCGCCTCGGCGGCACGCCTATCGAGCAGCTGACTGACGACGACCTCGCCCGTGTTCGGGGCCGCGCCATCG
>JANYAA010000224.1 GCA_025355255.1 Chloroflexota bacterium
ATCGCCTGGACCTCGTCGCCCATCTCGGGAGCCTCCAGGACCACCGTGGTGTCGGCGGCGGCGGCCACCTCAACCTCGCTCTGGCCGGTCCCCACGGTCTCCAGCAGCACCACGTCAAATCCCGCCGCGTCAAACACTACCGCGGCAGTCGTGCTTGTGGCCGCGAGACCGCCCGCGTGCCCGCGCGACGCCATTGAGCGGATGAACACGCCGTCGTCCGAGGCGTAGGACTGCATGCGGACACGATCGCCGAGAAGTGCGCCACCGGTGATCGGCGAAGACGGGTCCACCGCCACCACGGCGACGGTGCGGCCGCGGGCGCGCAGCTCTGCGATCAGCGCGGCGACCAGGGTGGACTTGCCGGCGCCGGGCGGGCCCGTGATCCCCACCAGATGTGCCCGGCCGGCTTCGGGGTACAGGCGACGCAGCGCATGTTCAGCGATGGGCGTGTGGTTCTCCACCGCTGTGAGCAGCCGCGCCAGCGCACGCCGGTCACCGGCGCGGGCGGCATCCGCAAGGTCGGCGGCGCGCGCTGCGGGCGATGCGACGGGCCCGGCGGTCACGCGTCGCGCGGCGTGGCGTTGGCGCGCAGGAAGTCCGCAACCTCGCGAATGGTGGTGCCGGGGCCGAAGACGGCCGACACGCCGGACTGCCGCAGAGGCTCGATGTCGTCATCGGGGATGATCCCCCCGACGGTGACCAGCACGTCACCCAGACCCCGATCGCGCAGCTGGGCGCACACCTTGGGCACGAGCGTCATGTGCGCGCCTGACAGGATGGATAGACCCACCACGTCCACGTCCTCCTGAAGGGCGGCGGTGACGATCATGTCCGGCGTCTGGCGAAGGCCGGTGTAGACAACCTCGAAGCCCTCGTCGCGGAGGCCGCGGGCAAGCACCTTGGCGCCGCGGTCATGGCCGTCAAGGCCGGGCTTCGCAATCAGCACTTTGAGCGGTCGATCGGTCATGCGCGGATTGTAGGCTGTTGCTGCGCACGCGGACGAGGTGGAGTTCACCAAGCGGCCCACCCGGCCCGGCGGCACACGCGGCACACGCGGCACAGAAGGACAGCTGTGGTCACACGCGACACGCTCGACGCGATCGTCATCGGCGGCGGCATCGCCGGCCTCGCCGCGGCGTGGGATCTGCGCGACCGCAACGTGCTGGTGCTGGAGGCCACGGATCGCGTCGGCGGGCGCATCAAGTCGGAGCCGCGCGGCGATGTCTGGCTCAACCTCGGCGCACATGTGTTCAGCGGAGCGGGCTCAGCCTCGGATCGCCTACTCGCCGAGACGGGCATGCACGCGCCAACCGTCTCCGGGCGCCTGGCGGCCGTGTCGCTCAACGGGAAACTGGTGGCGTCCGGCGGCGTGGAGACCTTTCCCTTCCGGCTGCCGATGCCCCTGATGTCCCGCGTGGCGCTGGTGCGGGCCGGCATCAAGCTGCGTCTGGCGGTGGCGCAGTACGCGAAGATCGCCGCGCCCGTACCGGGCGAGGATCCCGCTGTGCGCCAGCTTCGCATGCTCCAGTTCATGGATGACCGGTCCTTCCGGGAGTTCTCAGGCACCCTCCCCGAGGATGTCGACCTGCTCTTCCGATCCACCCTGACACGATCGTCAGGTGAGCCCGAGCAGCTGCCGGCTGGCTACGGCGTGGGCTACTTCCACTTGGTCTGGAACCGCACTGCGGGGCTGTCGCGCAATATTCTCGGCGGCCCCACGCGGTTCACCGACGCGTTGGCGGCGGGGCTGGGCGACCGCGTGCACCGCGGGGCCGTGGTGTCGTCCGTGCGTCAGGACGCCAACGGCGTCACGGTGTCCTGGACGGACGCGGGCGTTGCGCACGAGGCACGAGCTGCCGCGGCCGTGGTTGCGACACCGGCCTACGTCACGCGGGAGATCGTGACGGGCCTGCCGGACGACACGGCCGCAGCCCTCAACGCGATCCCCTACGGCCCATATATCGTGGGCTCGCTGCTCACCGGCGAGCAGGGGGCAAAGCCGTGGGACGACCTATACGCGCTAGCCACGCCGAAGCGCTCGTTCAGCATGCTGTTCAACATGGGCAACGTGCTGCGCGGCGGGGAGACTACGCGGCGGCCGGGTGGAAGCCTGATGGTGTACGCGGCCGCCGGGTTTGCCCGCAGGCTTTGGGATGTTGCGGACGCAGACATCGCAAGCCGGTTCCGCGAGGACCTCGCTGCGCTCTTCCCGGGCACCGACACCGAGGTCCGCGAGGTAGTCGTCCAGCGCTGGGAGCGCGGGGTGCCCCACCCAATCGTCGGCCGCTCGAAGCTGCAGGCCCCGCTCACCAAGCCGCTCGGCCGTGTCCACCTGGCCGGCGACTACCTCGGCAGCTGGCATACGGAGACGGCGATCCGGACCGCAACCTCGGCCGCCGCGCAGATCCGAGGGCAGATCGGCGGCTGACCCGCGGCATCGCGCCATTGCGCCATCGGGTGAGACCTTTAGAAGTCCAGGTAGCCCAGCGGCACCGTTCGGGCCCATACTCCCGTCGTTGCGCGGCACCGGAAGCGTCCCCTGGTGCGGCGTCCCGGCAGGCATGGGACGCGGAGGATCTCTATGAAGCGTCCCATCGTCGCGCTTCTGGGCGCGGCCCTGCTGATATCGGCAGGTGTGGCCCCCGCCTCGGCCACCCCGCTGCCGTTCACCGTAGTGGCGTCCGGGTTCCACAACCCGCGGGGATTGGCCTTCGGCCCCCAAGGGCGCCTCTACGTTGCCGAGGCGGGGCTTGGTGCGGGCAACCGCGCCGCGGGCGTGGTTGAGGGGTTTGGCCTCACTGGCCAGATCAGCCAGATCACGGGATTGCGCAGTTCCAGCCCGCGCGTCCGAGTGATCGCGACCAAGCTGCCTTCAGCGGCCAACAGCGACGGCGTGATCGGGCCTTCGGGCATCGCCACCCAAGGCGAGGGCAACATCTTCGTGCAGATCGGGCTCTCGCAGCAGCAGACCGGCATCCCGAACAACGAAATTGGCCGTCTGCTGCGGGTCGCCCGCAACGGCAAGGTGCGGACCGTCGCCAACATCGGCGACTTTGATTACGCCTGGTCAATGCAGCATCAGAATCTTGCACCGCACGACTTCAACCCCGGCGACTCGAACCCATACGGCGTCCTCGCAACCGCCCGAGGCGAGTACGTGGTGGACGCCGGCACCAACACGCTCGACTGGGTGAGCCGCAGCGGCCAACGCAAGATCCTGGCGTACTTTCCCAACAACACCATGGCCGACGCCACGCCCACCTGTGTGACCCGCGGTCCGGACGGCGCGCTGTATATCGGCACCTTGGCGTTTGTGGACTCGCTCGGCTCCATCCTGGATCCGCATCTGCCGCCGCCAAACCCGTCCGCAGTGGTGTACCGCGTTGATCCCGGCGCGGCCGATCCCGACAGCTTGCCGACCGTGCTCTCGCTGGCCACACCGTGGGCAACGAGCCTTTGGCCGATTACGGGCTGCGCGGCCAGCCGGACCACGTTCTACGCCTCACAGTTCATCTCGGGCGTGGGCCAGACCGGACCGTTCGGTGATGTCGTGGCGATCCCGTTCGCCAACCCCAGTCAGCACACATCGCTCACCAACGGGATGCTCGCCTTCCCGGGCGGCGTCGCCATCGGGCCCGATCACCACGTGTACGTGGCAAACATGAGCACCTCGGCCAACGGCGAGGTCGTGCGCCTCCCGTAGCGCCGCGGACGATGCGGGCCGCTGACCAAAAACGGCTGGCGGCCCGTTTCGATTTCGGGCCCCGACTCGGGCGTTGGCTAGGCCGCCGGGCCGGGTCGTCCGATGTGCGCGAAGAACTCAGCTCGCGTCTTCTCGTTGCGCCGGAACAGGCCCAGCACCGCCGAGGTGGTCATTACCGTGCCCGGCTTGCGGACGCCGCGCATCGCCGCGCACAGGTGCGTTGCCTCCAGGACCACGCCCACACCGCGCGGCGCAAGCCTGTCCATGAGGAGCTCCGCAATCTGCTGGGTCATCCGCTCCTGGACCTGCAGGCGGCGGGCGTACATCTCCACAATCCGGGGGATTTTGGACAGGCCGATCACCTTGCCATCGGGCACGTACGCCACGTGCGCGTTGCCGAAGAACGGCAGCATGTGGTGCTCGCAGAGCGAGTAGAACGGGATGTCCTTGACGACCACCATCTCGGAATAGCCAACGTCGAACAGCGCGTGGTTTACGAGGCGGTCCGCGTCCACGTGATAGCCCGCGGTCAATTCGCGATACATGCGGTGCATCCGTTCGGGCGTGCCCCGCAGGCCGTCGCGGTCAGCGTCCTCGCCAATCTCCACGAGGATCTGGCGGACGGCCTCCTCGATTCGGCTCCCCGCAGACCCGCCCGAACCCGTTCCCTCAAGAGTTGCGGCAACGTCGTCGGCATCGTTCTCCATCTCCTCGACGAGACGGCGGACGTTGTCAGGCAGGTTGCGCGGTTCAGGGTGGTCAGTCATGGCCGCTCGATGGTAGCGCGCCGCGTACGGGCTCAGGCACGCGAGCCGCCGGCGTTGAACCCGAGCGCTGGCAGCGGCTCATGCTCGCGGCCCTCGGCTCCACGAAGCCAGGCGCGCGCGTTCTCCCCGAGCGCCGGGATGTAGTAGCCCCCCTCGGCGAGGATCACGAGGCGCTTGCCAACTGCGGCAACCCGCTTGCCGATCTCGTGGTACACGGGCGTCGTGAGCGCGAAATCGCCGATGGGGTCCTGGCCGTAGGTGTCGAAGCCCAGCGAGACCACCATAACGGAGCCCGGCTCAGCCGAGATGCGGTCCAGTGCGCGGTCAAGCGCGGTCAGGTAGGCCTCGTCGGAGCAGCCGGCCGGCAGTGGCAGATTGAGGTTGGCGCCCACGCCCTCACCCTCACCTGTCTCGTCCTCCCAGCCCAGCACAAACGGGTACTGCCGGTCCGGATGGGCGTGGAGCGAGACATACAGCACGTCGGGGCGGCGCCAGAAGATCTGCTCGGTCCCGTTGCCGTGGTGGTAGTCCACGTCAAGGATCGACACGTGCTCGCCGGTGCAGCGGGCAATCTCCTCCGCGGCGATTGCTGCGTTGTTGAAGTAGCAGAACCCGCCATACATGGAGCGTGCGGCGTGATGGCCCGGCGGCCGGCACAGGCCGTAGGCGGCCCGCTCACCGCCAGCCAGCACCAGGTCCACGGTGGTCATCGCAACATCCACGGCCGCCCGGGCGGCGGCGTACGTCCCCGACACGATGTAGGTGGACGTGTCGAACGCCCAGTAGCCCGCCCGGCCCTCAATCCTTGGCGACTGGCGGCGGAACCGCGGCGACATGCCCTCCGTGGCAGCCGCCTGCGTCAGCGTTTCGGGCGCAAGGAAGTCGTACGGCACGCGCTGTTTGCGTGCCTCCTCCCAGGCTTCGGCGAGAAATTTGAGCAGCCCCGCGTCGTGAACAGCGGTGATGGGCCCATCGCCGTGCTGGGTAGGGTTGGCAAAAGCAAAACCGCCGTCTGCGATAAGCGTGCGGCGGATGCGCTCGGCGCGGTTGGCCACCTCGTTGGCCGGGACCTGGACGCCCATCACGGTCTGGGTGGTGATGTCGTGACCGAGGTGGGCGGGCGAGTAGACGACGCGCATCGGGCTCGGATCTCCAGACTTGCGGGGCGGCCAGGAACGAAGATGCTACCCGAGCAGCAGGGCGGCCAAATCAGCCGGTCGGTAGCGCGGAAGGTTGTGGGCGGCATAAAGCTCCACCACAGTGACGGCGCGGGCGCCCCGCCGAGCAGGCGTCGCGCGCGCGATCTCCGCCAGACGGGGCGCAGGATCGCCGGCGAGCGTCGCCACCACAGCCGTGACCGGGGCGCCCACGGCGGCCAGCACCGGCGCCGGATCGTAGGCGAACATCGCCCGAACCACAGCCTCCACAACAAACGGCCGCACCGCACGGACGACCCGACCGGCGGCCGTCTCCACCACGCCGTCGCGCGCGGCACGCTCCTGATCCGCGTCCCAGGTTGCGGGATCAAACCCGCGCCGATCGCCGAGCCAGGCACTCATGGAGCGCACAACCTCCGGGGGCTCGTCAAGGCCGCGCAGGAACTCGTCGGCGTCCAGCGCCGTGACAACCTCCAGCCGCTCGAAGCCGCCGTCAATCAGGAACAGACCGGCGCACCGCTCCCCCATCGCCGCCGCCGCCGCCGCGGCCACGCAGCCGCCAAACCCGTGACCTGCGATGACGACGCGGTCCAGCCCGGCCCCATCGGCCACGGCCACAACGTCGGTCGCCAGCGAGGCCACCTCATAGCCGTCCGGCGGCGAGTCGGAGAGCCCGTGTCCCCGCAGGTCCGCAACCACGGTCCGGCGCTCGCCCGCCACGCGCCGCGCGACAGGCGCCCACGCCGATGCCGTCGAGAGCAGGCCGGGGATGAGCAGGATGGCAGGCTGGGTGTCAACCGTCCCGTGCGAGGGTCCACCCCAGTCGAGGAAGTGCAGCCGCACGTCACCCAGACGGCCAACCAGATAGCCCTGCGGAGCTGTCAGGGGTGCGGAATCGGAGTTCATCGCCGGTAGGATACGGGGACAATGACCAAGCAGCGACGGGGCTCCAAGACCGCGCCCCGCCGCGCCCGCGCCTACCGCAGCGCCCGGCACGACGGCTTTGGCCGCCTCGTGGACCGCGCCGTGGCCAGCATCCCGCTGCAGTTCCGCGCCGCGCTGGACGAGGTGGCCATCGTCATCGCCGACGAGCCCTCACGCGAACAGCTCCGCGAAAACGGTCTCGGCGATGACGAGACGCTCTACGGGATGTACGAGGGCGTCCCGCTCAACGAGTGGGGTGGTGACTGGGCGCCCGTTCCCACGCGGATCCTGATCTTCCGCCTGCCGCTGGAAGAAGACTTCCCGGATCCCGACGACCTCGCCGACGAAGTCCGGATCACGATCCTGCACGAGCTTGCGCACCACCTCGGCATCGATGACGAAGGACGTCTGGCCGAGCTCGGGATCGACTGAGAGCCTGTGAACGAACTCGGGTTGGACGGCAGGCCGCCCGACCCAGAAGATGAAGGTCGCGCGGTTCGTTCCGTCGATCGGGGCAGCGGTTCATGAAGTGATGAGGGCGATCTGATGGCGTTCCCCCGTCCCGACCTGCTGGAGCAAGAGGTTCGGGAGCTGACGGAGCTGCTGCGTCACGGAGGCGACCCGTGGGGCGACCTGCGGGCGCTGCTCGACGAGCGGGGCCTCGACCCACAGAACACGATCCTCGCCGGCCTGATCGAAGGCGAGGACGAGTCGTCGTATGGCGTGTTCGTGACGCGGGACGACGTTCCCCTGGTGTTCGAGACCGCTCGCGACCGATCCGTCTTGCGGTGGGAGCGCGTTGCGGACGTTGCCGCGCTCGCGGACGACTTCGAGGCCGTGCCCACGGCTCTCGCTCTGCGCCAGGAGCTGATCGCCTGACGAACGAGCGGTAGCCCTCGGGTCGGGCGCTCGCCTCCGGCCGGATGGTCGCCCGTCAGGCCGGCTCGGCCCGGAGACGCGCGAACAGGTAGCCGACCGAGGCGACTTCGAGCCACGCTCGGGCGCTCTCGGCCGAGCCCTCGTAGCAGCGCGACAGTCTCCGCCAGCGGCCCAGGCGTGCGAAGGCGTGCTCGACCTTGTAGAGCGGCCAGATCGGGGTGAAGCCGCCCGCCCCCTTCGGCGGGGCCTTGATCTTGAGGTTCAGGCCGCTGCGCGCCGCCATCTTGCCGAGGCCGCGGTAGCCGCGGTCGGCGAGCACGTCCTGGACGGTGCCGAGCGTTGGCAGTGTGCTGGCGAGTAGCCGCCGGCCGGCGCTCACGTCGTGCGGGCGGCCCGACTCGACCGACACTGCGAGCGGGAGCCCCAGGATCTCGATGGCGATGCTCCGCTTCGCGCCGTTCGTGCGCCCGCCCCGGCCGCCCTTCTCGTGGAACGTCGGGCCGGCCCGCCCGCCCCGGACCGTCTGGCCGTCGATCATCAGCATCGATGGCG
>JANYAA010000012.1 GCA_025355255.1 Chloroflexota bacterium
CACCAGCCAGCCCTGGGCCCGGGCGCGCTCGATGCGGGCTCGAAGGGCCTCGGTAACGAGCGCTTCGTGGAGGCCCGGTGTCAGGTCTTCAGACATGTCGACCAGGATAGGGATCCACAAACGGTGTCGCCGGGCTCAGACTCATCTCCCCTAATACCGGTACAGACTTGCCACGAACGGCACGCGGTTGTAGAGCATCACCCCCAGCGGCAGCGTGATCACCAGCAGCACCAGCGCATAGCCCACGGCCATCACCAGGGCCGACGCCCACCACCCCACCAGGATGAACCACAGGCCGCGGACGGGCCAGGACGTCTGGCGGATGGGCGCGCAGACCAGAGTCGGGCCGCCGGGGCCGGCCGCCACCCACACGTCACGCGTGCGCGGCCGGAGCGTCAGCACGGTGGGGATGCGGTTGATGAGCCAGATCCCCACGGGCAGCAGGATGAGGGACGCGAGACACGCCCACGCAATGGCGCTGATGACGCCGGTGGCCCACCAGCCGATGACCACAAACCAGACCGCCCGAACCAGCAGGCCCGGACCCTCCTTCACGCGCACCGGCACACCGGTACTCATCGCTTCGCCTCCCGGCGCTCTGGGCAGATGGCCTTGTAGTCGCAGTAGCGGCACGCCTCGGCGCGCTCCTTGACGTCCGGGTTGACCGTGAAGTCGCCCGAGCGGATCCGCGCCACCTGCGCCAGGATGTCGAGACGGACCTCGTCCAGGCGCTCCGCGGTGGGCTCCAGAGACATCCGCAGCCGCCGCTCCGTGAAGTACAGGGTGACCAGCGCCGGCATCCCCAGCTTGAGCGTGTCCCGGCAGGCCATGGCGTAGATGGCCAGCTGCTGGTTCTTGGCCGGTGGGTCCTGGTTCTCGGGTTTGCCGGTCTTGTAGTCGATGACCTCGATGGTGCCGTCCGGATGCTGGTCAATCCGGTCGATGCTGCCCGAGATGACCACGGCCGGGCTGCCATCGCCCGGGTCCAGGATGAGGCGGAACGGCTCCTCCTCCTTGAGCACCACGGCCGGCCGGGCCAGCTCGTCCTCCCAGAAGGCGTCCAGCATGGATCCCACCTTGCGCTCATAGGTGGCGGCGGTGACGGCATCGCCAAAATCGGTGGGCTTCCAGGTGCGCGTGAAGATGTCGCCCAGCTCTGCTCGGGTGGGCACGGGCTCGCCGCGCGCCGCGCGCTCGCGCACAAGCTTGGTGAACGCCTCAAACACTGAGTGAATGGCGGACCCGAAGGTGAGGGGCGCCGCGGCCTTGTCCGGCGGCGGGATCCGGTACAGGTAGTTGAACGCGTAGCGGAGGCCGCACGCCTTGTACGTTTTGAGGGCCGAGTAGGAGAAGCGCGGCGGCAGCGGCGCCACCTGGAGCAGGTTTGCCCCCTCGCCCTCGCGCACGGCAATGGCGCGCATGGTCAGCGGGTCCAGACCCCTGGCGCGCGCCTGGTCCGCGTCCATCGCGGCGCTCTCCCCAAGCCGGGCGAGCGAGGCGGTGATGGCGGTCTGGACCTCGCCCGTGTCCGCATAGTCCGGTCTGAGCGCCTCCGCCCGCGTCAGCAGCTCGGCGGCCTGGAGCCGCAGCGCGAGCCGCCGTTCCTGGGCCGATGCGATGGGGATGATCTGGCGCGCCTCCACCAGCGCGCTCTCGTCCTTGCTCTGCGCGCGATCCACGTCCCTGATGTGGCTGCCCTGCGTCTCTGACTCGGCGCGCAGCTCGCCGATAAAGCTTGACGGGCCCTTCTTGGCCACGGCACCTTCCGCAAAGGTGGTGAGGATGAGCCGGCGCTGGGCGCGGGTCATGGCCACGTACAGGAGGCGGCGCTCCTCCTCCATGTGGGTGTCGCCCGTGGGCGGCTTGCCGTACAGGAGCTCCATGGGGAACCAGCCCTGACCCATGTTGCGCATGGGCCACTCCCCTTCCACCACGCGCGGGATGACCACGATGGGGAACTCCAGACCCTTGGCCTGGTACAGCGTCATGAGGCGGACGCCCTGAACATCCTCGGTCAGCTCCACGCTGATGGGCAGCTCGCCCGCGGCGCTCTTGTACGCATCCACGTACGCGAGGAAGTCCGCGAGCGTGCCCGCCGGCTTGGCCTGCTGCCAGTCCGAGGCAAACCGCATGAAGCTGCCGATGTTGACGATGCTGCGCTTGGCCTCCACGGTGCCGACACCCAGCAGGTCGAGGATGACGCTGGTGCGCTCGACATAGCGCGAGAGCACGGTGAACGGGCCGTCGCGCCAGGTCATCTGGCCCAGCTCGTCGATGACGGCGAGGTGCTGGCGCAGCTTGGCGCGGGTGTCGGCGCTGACGACGTTGGCGTCCTTGTCGGCTTGGGCTGCGGGTGCGTCTTCGGCTTCGACATCGTCCAGATCGGCCAAGCCGTCGCGGGCGGCGCCCACTGCGACAATCCGGCGCACGGCGTCGATGACGGCGGTGCCCGCAAAGTCCGCATGCCGCGTGACCCGCAGAATCTCCACGGCGTCCAGCCGCCACGGCCCCGCGGTCATCATGCGCACCAGCGCGGGCACGTTGAGCGGGTCCGCGATGGCCTGCAGCGCCTGCTCAAGGTCTCGGATTTCGGGCAGCTCAAAGAGCGACATGCCGCCGACCACCGTGAACGGGATGCCTTCGGCCTTGAGGCGCTCCACGATGAGCTCTCGATGGCTGTGCTTGCGGTACAGCACCGCCACGCCGTTCCAATCCACGTCCTTGCCGGGGCCCGCCAGCACGCGGATGGCGTCCACGATGGCCATCGCCTCGTCTTCGGGCCCGTTGCAGTAGTGGACGTCGATGGCCTCGCCCACCCCTTTGCTGGTGCGCAGCCGCTTCTCCGCGTCCAGCCGGTCCTTGTTGTTGACGATGAGCTGGTTGGCGCCGGTGAGCACGTGGCCGCCGGATCTGAAGTTCTCGCTGATGGCGCGGATGGGCGCCCCGACAAAGCGCACCCGGAAGTCCTCAAAGGCATTCACGGCGGCGCCGCGGAAGCGGTAGATGGACTGGTCGTCGTCACCCACCACCATGACGTTGTTGGGCCGGTCAGGCGTCTTGCCCAGCAGCGCAATCAGCTCAATCTGCGCGGCGTTGGCGTCCTGGAACTCGTCCACCAGGATGTATCGGAACTGGCGCTGCCAGCGGCGCAGGATGTTGCTGCGCTGGACGAAGATGCGGGTGACAAACGCAATCTGCTCGCCGAAGTCCAGGGCGCCGCGCTCGGTGAGCTTGGCCTGGTATTTGCGATACGTGGTCGCAAGCTCCCGCAGCCGCAGGACTTCCAGAGCCGCACCGTCGCGCTCGTACGTGTCCGCGAGGGCCCAGACGCGCGGGCGCGTCTCCTCCGCGAAGTCCTTGATCGTGTGGGCGTAGCCGTCCCCGGCGATGGTGCGTCGGGCCTCGCGATCCGCGGTCTTGGCCACCACGTCATCCTTGACGTCCTTGCCGGCGCGGAGCTTGCGGTAGTCGCCCGCAACCTCCCGCAGGGGCTGGAGATTGCCCGCGGCGCGCAGCCGCTCCACGGCCAGCTCAAAGCTGCCATAGGCCGCCTCGTAGATGGCCTGCTCGTTGGCGACGAAGCGGTCGAAATCGTCCGGCCAGACCAGCTCGTCCTTGCAGCGGCTGATGAAGCCCGCAAACTCCCCGTACGAGTAGTCGCTGTGGTAGACGAGGTCCAGCTGGTCTCGGAGCTCGCGGAGCAGCAGGACCTGGCCCGGCCCG
>JANYAA010000028.1 GCA_025355255.1 Chloroflexota bacterium
GGCCCCCGCGGCCGGCGAGCTGTACGACCTGCTCTGCAGCACCATCGTCGCGCACGATCCCGAGGGCATACCCGTCCCGGTCATGGCCCCTTTCGCGACGGACGCCAAGTGGACCGCGCACCTCGGCGTCCCAACCTACGGCTTCTCCCCGCTGCGCCTCGAGCCCGGCGAGCGGTTCCTCGAGCGGTTCCACGGCCAGGACGAGCGTGTTGGCCTGGACGCCCTGCGCTGGGGTCTGCCCGTGCTGTTCGACGTGGTTGCGGGGTTCTGCGGGCACGGCTGATTGGTGGAGACGGCCCATCGCTTGGGGGCCGATGGTCCTCTGAGGGGCCGCATCTGACCGATATCATCGGGACAGGGTCGGGGGCGCGGCCATGGCTGGTGCCGCCCCGCCACCGCAGCGCGTTTCCCCGACGACCTCCATCGAAAGGCCGCCATGCACGTCATCGTCCTCGTCAAGCAGGTCCCGGATGTCAGCAACATCCCCGAGGACGCCTGGGATCGGGAAAAGGGCACGCTTCGCCGCGCCCTGCTCGACAGCGTCCTCAACCCGCTGGACCTCCATGCGCTGAGCTTCGCCAAGATGCTCACCGCGGGCGATCCTGACGCCAAGACGATCTACCTGACGATGGGCCCGCCCCAGGCCAAGGACGTGCTGATCGACTGCCTGTCGCGCGCGCCCGGCGAGGCCGTGCTGCTGACGGACCGCGCGATGGGCGGGGCCGACACCCCCGCCACGGCCTACGCGCTGGCCCAAGGCGTCCGCCGCATCGAGCGCGAGCTCCTGGGCGGCAGCAGGGAGTACCTCATCGTCACCGGGATGCAGTCCGTTGACGGCGACACCGCGCAGGTCCCGCCGCAGCTGGCCGAAGACCTCGACATCGACCAGATCGCCTACGTCCAAGGCGTGGCGTTCACGCCAGCGCTCACGTTTCGCCGGATCGGCGCCACGGGCATCGAGGACGTCATCCCCGCCACGTTCCCCACGCTGATCACCGTCACCGCCTGCACGGACACGCTGTACAGCAGCTTCCACGCCACCCGCGCGTCGCGCAAGGCGACCATCCACACGTGGAACGCGGCGGATGTTGCAGCCGCGCCAACCCGTATCGGCATCAAGGGCTCCCGCACCACCGTGTACCGCATCTTCTCCCCGTCCGAGGACCGGGCCAAGACCTGCGAGATGATCACGGACCCGGCGCAGCTGATGACCAAGGTGAAGGCCAAGTACCGCCTCGCCACCGGCGGCCCCGCCGTCCATGAAGAGGGCGCCTACGCGCTCGAGGGCCGTGAGGCCATGTACCACGGCCCGTTCTGGGTTCTGGCCGAGAGCGAGGGGGACGGCGTCAAGACCGTCTCGCTGGAGATCCTGGGCAAGACCCGGGAGCTCGCGCAGTTCCTGGGCGAGAAGGTGGGCGTCCTCCTGCCGGCCGTCTCGGTGTCTGACGAGCTTGCGGCGGACCTCATCGCGCACGGCGCCGATACGGTCTACGCCATCGAGGACCCGCGCCTCGCCGAGTTCAACGCGCTCCGCTGGAAGGCCGCCATCTCCGCCCTGGTGCTGGAGCACAGGCCGCAGGTGATGCTCTTCGGCGCCACACCGCTTGGCCGCGAGCTTGCTCCGCGTATCGCCTACGCCAGCGACTCTGGCCTGACGGCGGACTGCACGAAGCTGGAGATCGGCGACTTCAAGGCCAACACGGCCATCCTGAAGCAGACCCGGCCGGCGCTGGGCGGCAACATCATGGCCACCATCATGACCAAGGACAGCCCCACGCAGATGGCCACAGTCAGGCCCGGCGTGTTCAAGATCCCGCCGCCCGACCCCACGCGCAAAGGCGAAGTTGTCCGCATCAAGCCCAACCTGCCGGACATGCCCGTGTCCACCGTGATCCCGGTGGAGTCCTTCACCTCCAAGGTGAGCATCCGGGACGCGAAGATCCTCGTCTCGGGCGGCCACGGCATCCGCAATCGTGTCGACTTTGACGCGCTGCTCCGCCCGCTCGCGGACGGGTTGACTGCGCTGCTGGGCGATGACGCCAAGGTGGCCGCCTCACGCCACGCGGTAGAGGACGGGTTTACCACGCACGACTACCAAGTGGGCCAGACCGGCCAGACCGTGGCGCCGCGCCTCTATGTCGCCATCGGCATCTCGGGCGCGGTCCAGCACATCTCCGGCATGCAGATGTCGGACACCGTGATCGCCATCAACAAGGACCCACGGGCGCGGATCTTCAACTACGCGGACTTCGGCATCGTTGGCGACCTCGAGACGGTCGTCCCGGCCCTGACCCGCGCCGCGCAGGAGGCAGCCCGATGAGCGATATCGACATCCTGATCGTCGGGGCTGGCCCCGCCGGTCTCGCTGCCGGCATCCAGGCCAAGACCGCGGCCACCGCCGCCGGGCGCGAGATCTCGGTGGTCGTCATCGACAAGGCCCCATCCGCGGGCAGCCACGTCCTGTCGGGCGCGGCGTTTGAGTCCGGGTGTCTGGACGATCTCGTGCCCGGCTGGCGCGAGATGCGCCATCCCTTCACCGAGACGATGGTGAAGGTGGAGCGCGACGAGATGCTCTTCCTGACGGGCAAGCGCGCGATCGCGATCCCGGCGCGGGTGGTCCCCTCCCGGATGCACCACACGGGCGATGTCGTCATCTCGGCGTCCCGCATGACCCAGTTCCTCAGCGAGCAGGCCGAGAAGGCCGGCGTGGAGGTCTTCCACGGCACCACGGCCCGCACCCTCATCGTTGAGGACGGCATCGTCCGCGGTGTGCGCCTCGCGGAACTTGGCCTCGCCGCCGACGGGTCGCCCAAGGGCAACCACGTCCCGGTTGAGGAGATCCGCGCGCGGGTCACCATCCTCGCGGACGGCACCCACGGCACCATCAGCACCCAGTA
>JANYAA010000047.1 GCA_025355255.1 Chloroflexota bacterium
CAAGTGATGAACACACTACCTTCGGACACCCGGGTGGCCGTTCGACTGGCCGCGCTGCTGACGGCGACCGCCCTCCTGGTGGGCGCCTGTTCGGGCTCAGCCGCCGTGCCCAGCAGCGCTGCCGCTGCGTCATCTGCGAGCGGCAGCGCCCCAACAGCTGCGCCCTCGGCAGATCCCACGCGCGACAAGCTTGCCCAGGTGGTCGCCCGAGGCACCATCGTGCTGTGGACGGACTTCGACTATGCGCCGCAGTCGTTTGCCGTGAAGGGGGCAAGCCGTCTCGCGACCACGAAGTGCGCACCGAACGAAAAGACAGCGCCTGAAGTGTCGGGCTACGACGCGGAGACCGGCAAGCTGGTCGCCGCGGCCCTCGGGGTGGAGCCCTGCTTCGTGTCGGCGCCGTTTGACCAGATGATCGCGGGCAGCTGGGCCGACCGCTACGACGTGGCCTGGGGTTCCGGCGCCATCACGGCGTCGCGGCTCAAGGTGCTCTACGCCACCCAGCCGTACTACTCCACACCGGCGAGCTTCTTCGTCGCCAAGAGCTCCACGATCACCGACCCGGCGCAGCTGTCGGGCAAGAAGATCGGCGCGTGCGCTGGCTGCACCCACGAGCTGTACCTGCGCAGGACGCTCACCCTGCCCGGCGCCAAGATGCAGTGGCTGGTGAACGACCCGCAGATCGTGACGTACAACAACGAGCCGCCAGGCCTTCTCGACACGGCCAACGGCAAGATTGACGCGTTCCTGTGCAGCGAGCCTGTGGGCAAGGCACAGATTGACAAGGGCCTGGCCCTCAAGGAGCTGGCCACGCCAGCCTTCTTCACGCAGAAGACCGGCTACGTGGACAAGAGCCTGACGCTTGACGTCGGGCCGTTCCTTGACGCGGTAAACGGCGCAATCCGCAGCCTCCACGCCTCAGGCAAGCTCAAGGCGCTCTCCGAGCAGTTCTTCGGGGTGGACTACACGCCTGCGGCGGCCGCGTTCGATCTCTCCGCCATCAGCCAGACCGCCCCGTAGCGCCCGCCTACCCGCACGTGCGACGATTCTTGGGACGCCTGCTCAGGCCGATGCGCCGCAGCCTCCGCGCGAGGCTGGTGGCGTACTTCCTGCTGCTCTCCACGGTCACCGTGGGGCTCGTGGGCACCATCGTCTATGTGCGGGCCACCGGTGACCTGACGGCGTCGGTCTACAGCCGGCTTGACGCCGTGGCTGCCCTCAAGGCCGACGCGCTTACCAGGTGGATCGACGAGCAGTCGCGCGCCGTCGTCTTCGTCGGCGTCATGCCCGGCGTGGGCGACGACACGCGGGTGTTCCTGGATCCGGGCACAGATTCGGTGACGCGGGCCGCGGCCGAGGCGCGCATCCGAAGCGTGCTCGCGACGGTTGTCGCCCAGATGGCCGATGCCGAGGAGATCCTCGTGCTGGACCTCAACGGCGTCATCCGAATCTCCACACTGCCAGAGCACGAGGGGAAGTCCGTGGCCGATCAGGACTTCTTCATCACGGGCCAGTCCCATACCACCGTCCAGAACCCGTACACCTCGCAGCTGACTGGCCGGCCCACGATCACCGTCGCATCGCCCCTCTTCGACGCGAATGGCGGCGGTCAGCGGGTGGCTGTGGTTGCCGCGGACCTCTCCATGCAGCGTGTAGACCGGTTCATCGTGGACCGCACGGGGCTGGGCGGGACGGGTCGCGCCTATCTGGTCGGCCTTGACGGGAGGCTGGTCCAGGGCACCACGGCATCGGGCGCCTCGCAGCTGGTCTCGTCGTTTGCGGCAAGCCAGCTCATGGCCCGTCAGAGCGGCGAGGCCCTGTACCTCGACGGCGCGGGCACGCCCGTCATCGGGGTGTACCGCTGGCTGGCAAACCGCAACGCTGGTCTCGTGACGGAGATGACCCAGGATGAGGCGTTCAACGCCGCCCGTGCGCTGTTCCTCACGATCGGCCTGGTGGGTCTCGGTTCCGCGACCTTGCTGGCGGCAGGGATCTGGATTGTCGCCCGCCGCGTGACGCGTCCGATCCTCTCGCTGGCTGCCACCGCAGCCCGCGTCCAGGCCGGCGATCTCGAGGCGACGTCGGGCATTCGCGCTGAAGACGAGGTTGGCGCCCTCGCCGCCGCGTTTGACGAGATGACCGCCGAGCTCCGCGAGAACGTGGCCACCCTTGAGCGGCGGGTTGACGAGCGCACCACGGAGATCCGGCGCCAGAAGCAGTACTTCGAGGCGCTGGTGGAGGTCAGCCCGGTGGCCATCGTCACCATGGACCGTGACGAGCGGGTGTCGGGCTGGAACCCGGCCGCCACGGCGATGTTCGGCTATGAGGCCGATGCGGCGATTGGCCACCGCATTCAGGACCTCGTCGTCCGCTCCGAGCAGCAGCGGGACCAGAGCCGCGACCTGGTCGCCGAGGCGCTTGAGCACGGTCGCGCCCACCAGATTGGCCAGCGGATGCGCCGAGATGGATCGCTGCTCGACGTGGAGATCGTCATCGTCCCGCTGGTGGTTGACGAGGAGCACCTCGGGTTCTACGCCATCTACCACGACATTACGGAGCTGCAGGCTGCGCGCCGGGACGCTGATGCCGCCAACCAAGCCAAGAGCGCGTTCCTCGCGGCAATGAGCCACGAGATCCGCACACCGATGAACGCGGTCATCGGCATGAGCGGGCTGCTGTTGGACACGCCGCTCGACGAGGAGCAGCGTGACTACGCCGAGACGGTGAACACGTCCGGCGAGGCGCTCCTCACGATCATCAACGACATCCTCGACTTCTCAAAGATTGAGGCGGGACGCTTCGAGCTTGACCTGCACCCCATGGACATCGCTGCGACCCTCGAGGGCGCCCTGGATGTCATGGGTGCCGTGGCCACCAAGAAGGGCATCGAGCTCGCCTACGCGCCGGACCCGGCCCTGCCGCCCGTGGCGATCGGCGACTCCGGGCGCATCCGCCAGATCGTGCTCAACCTCCTGTCGAACGCCCTCAAGTTCACCGACCGCGGCGAGGTGGTCTGCGAGGTCCGGGGCACGCCCCTCGACGGCGCGACGGCAGAGACGGGCCGCTGGCTGCTGGAGATCGACGTCGTGGACTCGGGGATCGGCATTGCGCCCGACCGGATCGGGCGACTGTTCCAGTCGTTCACGCAAGCTGACTCGTCAATCGCGCGCAAGTACGGCGGCACGGGCCTCGGCCTCGCTATCAGCCGGCGGCTCGCGGAGCTTATGGACGGGACGATCACCGCGGAGAGCTCTGGGGTCCCGGGCGAGGGTTCAACCTTCCGCCTGACAGCGTACGTCTCGGCGTCGCCGCGGGCTGTCGGACTGGGTGCCGAGGACGCCATTGCGAGCGGTGCGGATCTGCACGCCAAGCGTGCGCTGATCATCGACGACAACGCCACCAACCTCCGGATCCTCGCCGCGCAGCTTGGGCGCCTGGGCATGTCGGTGATCACCACGTCGTCCGCGATCGAGGGCCGGGATTTGGCGCTTGAG
>JANYAA010000053.1 GCA_025355255.1 Chloroflexota bacterium
GGCGGCCGACGACCTGCTGGCGCGCGAGGGCCGGCGTTGGCGGCGGATCTGATGACCGCGCCGCTCTACCCGGAGGATCCCAAGCCGGGCACGATCCTGGCGATCGGCAAGCGCAGCAGCGGCGGGCGCATTGAGCTTGTCTCGGCCCCGCGTCCGGGCGAGCCTACGATGCGCTGGCAGTCGCAGGCCAACAGCATCGACGGAATTGAGAAGGAGCTAGCGCGGATCTGGGCGCAGCCGTCGATGGCGGCCGCGGTTGGCGGGGGTGGGCCAGACGCCACGGGCGATGCCGATGCGCCGCGGAGCCGACATGTTGCGGCGCGGACGTCGGTGATGAACCTGGTCGTGGTCACCCGACGCCCGGAGCTGGGCGAGCGCGCCGGCGAGACGATCAACCGACTGTCCGGGCGGCACCCGTCACGGACGCTGGTGGTGCTCGCGGCCGATCCCGACGGGCCACCCTGGCTTGAGGGCCGCGTCCAGGCGTTCTGCATCCTGCCGCGCGCAGACGCGCCGGAGACCTGCTCGGAGCAGATCTTCCTCACGGCGGGCGGGGAGACGGGGCGACACCTCGCGGCGCTCGTGACGCCGCTGCTGGTCCACGACCTGCCGGTGACGGTGTGGTGGCCGGGCGAGCCGCCGCTGGAGTCTGCCCCTGCGCGCGAGCTGCTGGCCGCAAGCGATCGCCTTGTGGTGGACGGCGCCAGCTGGGCCGGTGACGGGCTGGCGCGGCTGCGTGACCTTGCCGAAGTGGACATGCGCTTCCCGCGGCTGGCCATTCGGGACTTCGCACTGGTGCGGCAGTCGCGCTGGCGCGAGGCGATCGCCACGGTCTTTGACCTGCCCGAGTTCCTGCCGTACCTGACGCACCTGCGCCGCATCGCGGTGACGTACGCCACGCATGACGCCACCGGCGAGCCGGGCACTACCAACGTGGTGAAGCCGCTGTACCACGTGGCGTGGCTGGCGTCGCGGCTGAGGATGCGCTTGACATCGCCGCTGGCGCCCGTTGCCGCGGCTGCCCGGCCCGCCAGGCTGCGCCCGGGCGAGAAGGCGCCGCTCCATCGCGGTCTGGCGGCGCGGCTTCGCTCTGCCACGGGCGAGGTGTCGGTGGTCATGCGCCCGGTGGCGTCAGCCATGCCCGCCGGTACGACGCTGCGGATTGAGCTCCTCGCGGAGCGGCGTGGCCGCGAGCTGCGCGCCGACGTCACGGCCGAAGCCGACAACGTCCACGTGCACACGTGGCTGGACGGGGTGGAGGCCGAGGACCGCACGTTCCGGGCCCCGCGGCGCAACGACGTAGACCTGCTGGGTGAGATCCTCGAGGGCAGCGGGCACGACCGCGTGGGTGACGAGGCGTTGCGGATGGCGGCGAATATCGCCAGCTCGGCGCCGAAGTTGGTGCGAGTGCACCCAGACTGACCGGGGCGACGACCAGCCATCTTGCGCCTCGCCGCGGGCGCGCCCACAATGCGCCGCGAGGGTCCTCCCATGGGGACGAGGAAGGGTTCACGGAATGCGTCCTGCCGCCAGCCGGCTCGTTGTGGCGCGTCGCGCCCGCTCGGCCACCGTTGTCGCTGCCAGCGTCGCCATCTGGCTGGGCGCGCTTGCCCTCAGCGTTACGGCCGCGTCGTCGGCGCCTACGCTCACGCCCAACCACGGCCAGGCGGGCACACCCATCACATTCGGCTATGTGTGGGTTGCCTGCGGCGGCACCACGGCCGCCAACAACTACGTGCTGAAGGTTCTATGGGACGGCGGCCCGTTGCCGGTCGCCAAGTCACCCCAGTTCAACTATCCGGGCGGTGGTGCGGACTGCAGCGCCCAAGCGCCCTGGACGATCCCGTTGGGCACTTCGGCAGGTGCCCACACGCTCACGGGCTACCTCGCGGACCTTAAGAACAACGTGATCGTCCCAAGCACCGTCACGGTCAAGTTCACCGTGAATCCGAAGCCCACGCCCACGCCCACCCCCAAGCCGACGCCCACGCCCACCCCCAAGCCGACGCCCAAGCCCACGCCGAAGCCCACGCCGAAGCCCACGCCGGCCCCAACGCCAACGCCCGTCCAGGGTTCCACGCCAACCCCATCGGTCACAGCCACGCCGCCGCCCGTCTACCAGCCGTCGCCGTCCGCCGCCCCGTCCACAACGCCCTCAGCAACGCCCTCGTCAACCCCGGCGCCAACGCCTGTGGGCTCGGTCAGCGGGGCGTCAGGCGGCAGCACCGGCACGCAAAGCTCCGGCACGCAGCCGCCAGTGGCAATCCTGCTTGCGGTGCTTCTGGTGGGCGCGGGTGGCGTGTTGCTGCTTCTGCGCTTATTGGGCGGCGGGGCCGGCGGCAAGAAGACGCCACCGCCGCCAATTGGCCCGGGCGGGGGCAAGCTGGGAGGTAAGCCGGGCGGCCAGCCAGGGGGCCAACCCGGTTCGCTCAAGCCGCTCGACGGTCCTGGCGGCCAGCCGCTGGGCACCCCGCTCCTCACCCCGCTGATCCCGGGCGGCCCGGGCGGCCCCGGCCCTGTGCCCAGCAACCCGCTCACCTCCATCCCGCTGCCGCTCATCCCGCGCCAAGGGCCCTCGCGCAACGGCTGCGACTTCGCCTTCTCCTCGTGGACCAACGACGGCGAGGCATTCGTCTTCCAGGACGGCGACACAATCCCGGGCCGCGAGGTGCGGATCCG
>JANYAA010000235.1 GCA_025355255.1 Chloroflexota bacterium
GGGCGAAACGAGAGATGACGAACAACAGGACGCAAGCGAAGACGAGGGCCAGCAGGGACACCGCAACCGAAACGAACGGATCGCGCTTGCCGAGCAGGTAGATGACCACCTGGACGGTGCTGAAGGAGAGCAGCGACGAGATCGTGAACTCGCCGAGCACCAAGGCAATGCCCAACACGGCGGCCGACAGCACACCGCCGCGAATGTTCGGGACGATGACCTCGAAGATGGTCCGCGGCCAGCCGGCGCCCAGGCTGCGGGCCGCATCGGCAAGCGTCGCGGTGTCGATCCCCCGCAGGCTGGAATCGATGGCGCGGTACGAGTACGGCAGGACGAGGATGATGTCGATGAACGTCAGCGTCAGCGGTGACGCGCCAATGAACCCGACGTTCTGGCCCATGAACCGGTAGATGGGCGCGATGCCCACGACGATCACGATGGCCGGGATGGCCAGGGGCAGCAGGCACAGGAACTCGACCACTCGGCGCATCCGGGGCACCCGCACCACCGTCCAGACCATCGTGGGCACGAGCAGCACCAGCATGCCCACGACCGTCAGGGCCGCGATCTCGAGCGACGCGATGATGCCGTCCACCAGGTTCGGGTAGCTGAAGATGGCCGCATAGGACTGGAGGCTGCGGGTCGCCGCCTTGGTTACCGGGTCCACGTCGCCGCGCGTTGAGAACTCGAGCATCGCGAAGAGCGGCACGGTCAGGTAGCCCAACACCGCGACGAGCACCGCGGTCCGGGCGATCCGCTGGCTTCGCGGGGCGCTGCGCGTCCTGCCGGCGCCCTTGGGCCGCGAGATCAGCGCGCCACCACCCGGCGCGGCGGCGCCCAGCTGGTTTCCGGGCAGGCCGCTCACTTCACCCACCTCGAGGCGCGCCGCTGGATGTACGCGTAGACGGCCATCACCGCTGACACGATCACGATCATGCCCAGCGCCAGCGCCTTGCCCACGTTCTCCTGGCCGATGATGACCTCGCTCTGCATCTGGCAGGCGATCTGCTGGGTGATCAGCGCGCAGCCCTGGCTGATGAGGGCTTGTGCGGTGGCATAGGCAGAGAACGCATTGGTAAACAAGAGCAGCAGCGCCCCGAGGAAGCTGGGCGCGAGGATGGGCCCGCCCACGTTGCGCCAGAACGACCAGGCGCCCCCGCCTAGGCTGGCCGATGCGTCGTACCACTCCTGGCGCAGCCCGTCGAGCGAAGGCAGGAAGACGATCAGCATCAGCGGGATCTGGAAGTACGTGTAGACGACGGCCAGACCGGCCATCGAGTAGAGCCACGACCCGTCCATCCCAATCCCCAGATTGTTCTTGAGAAACAGGGTGATAAGGCCGTTGAACCCGAAGGTGGCGAGGAAGGCGAAGGCGAGCATGACGCCGCCGAACTGGGCTAGCACGCCGCACGAGGAGATCACGAGCTGGCGCAGGGCGCCGTCAGGGTTCCCGCGGACAACCGCCCAAGCGAGCAAGCCGCCAAAGATCGCGCCAAGGATCGCGGTGATCACGGCGAGCTGAATGGACTTGATGAACGAGGAGACGAACGCTTCTCTGGTGAACATCGCCTGGATGTTCTCGAGGGTGAACTGCCCTTCCTGGCTCGAGAACGATCCGATGGTGACGATCAGGGTCGGCAGGATGAGGAACAGGCCGACGTAGGCATGGAAGGGGATGAGGGCGAGGTAGTTCCCCGCCCCCCTGAAACGGCTGCTGCCGGCCCCGCGTGACGCGGGACCGGCAACCGGCGCAGAGGAGGCTGAGGGCCCCGTGACCGAGCTGGTCATTCGGGCGCTCCAGACCTCAGGGTTACAGGACTACTTGATGGTGATGAAGGTCCAGCCCGTGGTCAGGATCTTCTTGGCCGCATCCGTCTGGGCCGCGGTCATCACGACCGGGGCTGCAGCCGGCGGGTTCACGGCCGCCAGGGCCGTCTTGTCGAGGGTGCCCGCGGTCGTCATCGCGCCGAGGCGGACCGGCATCGCGAAGCCCTTGAGCCACGTGTTCTGGCCGGCGTCAGAGAACGCGTACTCCATCCAGCAGCGGGCGGCGGCGGGATGCGCGGCGTCCTTGTTGATTGCCGAGTTGTAGAACGCCGCGACCGGGGCAGCGTCGGCCGGGACAACGACCTTCCAGGTGATGCCCTTGGGCTTGAGGGCGGTGATCTGCGCGCCGTTGTTGTACGTCCAGTCGATCACGATGGGCGTCTGGCCCGAGGCGATCGTGGCCGGAGCCGGGTCAACCGGCAGCAGGTTGCCGCTGTCGCTGAGCTTCTTCATGAAGTCGATGCCGGGCTGGATGTTGTCAGCCGAGCCGCCGTTGGCGAGCGCGGCCAGGACGACGCCGTTGAAGCCGGCGGACGCCTTGAGCGGGTCGCCGTTGAGGGCAACCTTGCCCTTGTACTTCGGGTCGGCGAGGTCGGACATCTTGGTGATGTCGCCCAGCGACGCGTCGTAGCCGATGGACTCGAAGCCCGAGTAGTTGTTGTACCAGAGGCCGCTGGCCTCCTTGTTGGTGGCCGGGATGTCCTTCCACGTCGCCACCTGGTAGGGCGCGTAGATGTCGGTGTGGGCCAGGGCGACGACCGTGCCGAGGTCGAAGATGTCTGGCTGGCGGCCGGTGCCGGCCAGCTGCTTGGCGGTGTCGATCTCGGTCTGGCTGTCGGCGTCGGGCTGGTCGGAGACGACCTTGATGCTGTACTTCGCCGTGAAGTCGGTGATCATCTGGCCGTAGTTCGCCCAGTCCGGCGGCGTGGCGATCAGGTTGACGGTGCCCTCGGTCTTGCCCGCTGCGCAGACGGCGTCAACGCCGCCCGAGCCCGCGGTCGTGGCCGTCTTCCAGTCGGTCGAACTGCTGCTCGAGCCGCACGCGGCGACCACAACGGCCACCACTGCGAGCGCGACGAGCGCCCGGCTTTTCATGTTGTGCACGATGACTCCTCCTGAACCACCTGGAAAGAACCAGCCCGGATGACGGCAGTGCCTGATTGGGCGGTCTGTCGGTGCTTTGGGCTTGGACGGAACGACTGCCGGTTCTCCTCCTGCGTCTCCGTCACGCCGTCGGGGCGATGGCCGACCCCGCGCAGCGGCCCCAATCGGTTCGACTGGGTTGCAGCACGGATACTACGCGCCCGGGCGCTCTGTGGAGCAGCGATTCGCGGCTGGACGTCAACGTTGCGTTCGCGCTGGGTCAACGGATCGTGAACTCCGGCGCGTGGCGGGTGCCGCGCCCATCTCGCCTCGGCGTCCCAGCCGGCACTCCAGCGCCGGAGCGCTACACTCCAAATCCCATGGACGATCTCTACCGCGACTACATCCTCGAGCACTACCGCAGGCCGCACAATTTCGGTGTGCTCGAGACGCCCACGGCGTCATTCGAGGGCGCCAACCCGCTCTGCGGCGATCGGATCACGATGCAGCTCACCGTTGCCGATGGTGTGGTCTCCAAGGTCGGCTTCACGGGACGCGGCTGCGCCATCAGCCAGGCCTCGGCATCGCTGCTCACGGACGAGATCAAGGGCAAGCCGCTTG
>JANYAA010000092.1 GCA_025355255.1 Chloroflexota bacterium
CAAACAGCAGACCGTCGCAACGGCCGCCGTCGCAGCCGCCGCCGGTCCCGCGACCGGCCTGCTCCTCGCCGCAGGACTCCTGCCGAGCAAGCTCACGGTCTGGGTGATCCTGCAGATCGCCGCCGCCGCTGCCGCCATGAGCGGCGTGGTTGCCGCCGGCCTCATCCGGCCCGAGATCGCCATGCCGTGGCCGGGCCTGACTCCCCAGACCGCCCTGATTGTGGGTGTGGCGTTCTGGCTGGGGTTTGGCCTGCTGGGCGGCATCCGCGCGAACCAGCGGCCCGGCGGAAGCATCATGACCTTCAGCACCCCGTTCATCGTCGCGGGCACGGTCCTCGGCGGCCCTGTGGCTGGCGGTCTGATGGGGCTGGTGTCCGAGATGGAGATCCGCGAGCTGCGGTCGCAACCGCTCCGCGGCATCCTGGCCAACCACGCCGTCTCGATGCTCGCGGCTATTGGCGGCGGGCTTGCCGGGGAAGTGGCGCGTCTGGCGCTGGCACAGCCGCTGGCCAGCCAGCAGGCGCTCGCGTTTCTTCTGGTCGCCGGAGTGACGGGGCTGGGCTTCGCGCTGATCAACGTGATCCTTGTCATCCCAACGCTCGCCCTGCGGGCCGACGTCAGCCTCAAGGAGGCGGGCCGGATCATCGACACCTCCGTCCGCACAACCTTTCTCGCCGAGGGGATCCTCGCGTGGCTGATGGCGGCCTCCTACCTCGCCATCGGGTGGTGGGCGCCCATCGTGTGCATCGTCCTCGCGCTGGCCATCTGGCAGGCGCACAACCGCCTGGAAGCGCTGCGCCACGACGAGAAGACGGGCCTGCTGAACGACCTTGGCTTCCTGCCCCGTGTCACGGCGGCGGTTGACCGGGCGCGCAGCGGCGACAAGCGGGCGGCACTGCTCCTGTTGGACCTCGACCACTTCAAGGCGGTCAACGACACGTACCTCTACGAGTCCGGTGACGAGGTCCTGCGGGCGACGGCGCGCCGACTGCTGGTGTCAGTGCGGGCGACTGACGCTGTGGCACGGCTGAACCGCGCTGGCGACGAATTCGCGCTCCTGCTGGAGGACGTGCCTAACCTTGGCGTCGCGCTCCGGCTCGCCACCCGGGTCCAGGAGGCCATTCGCCAGCCGGTTCGGCTGCCGGCGTTCAACACCGAGGCGCGCGTTGACGCGTCCATCGGCATCGTGATGCTGGATGAGGAGTCGGAGCTTTCGCCCTCCGAGGTGATGAAGATCGCCGATGCGCGGATGCTCCGGGGGAAGGCGCTCGGTTCCGGCATCGTGGCCCTCGGCGACCTTGAGGCTGCCTCTGGGGGCTCGTGGCGCGGGCGCGAGCGGGCGCGGTAGCGGGCAGTCCGCGTCCTGAGCCGACGCGCTCGGTCCCATGACCCACCCGTACCGTCGGTGCACTGCGGAACCACAATTTCGGGCCGATACTCCGATGACCGGCGGGCTGGAGGTTCGTTAGAGAACCGGCTCGCGGGCAGGAGACTCAATTCACGTGACCGCCGACCGGGGGACCGGGACTTCCATCGCCGAGCCGATGCGCGTCGAGGCGCTCTTCCGCGCCCTGCGCACCCTTTCGGCGGACCTGGAGCTTGACGAGCTGGTCCGCGCCACGCTCCACGCGGCCACCAGCCTTTTCCACACGCCTCAGGCATCAGCCTGGGTGCGCACGGCTGGCAAGATCGCCCTGCAGCTCACCGGCAGCGAAGGCCTTGAAGAGCCGCTCGTTGACGGCATCGAGCATCTGGGCCGAAGCGGCGGTCTGCTCGAGATGGGCGCGCTTGCGGACGGCAAGGTGCAGGTCATCCGCTGCAGCGAGCGCGCAGACGGGCTCCTCGATGTCTATGCGGCGTCCGGCATCGGCGAGGTGCTGGTGCTGCCGCTTGTCGTCCGAGGCGAGGTGGTGGGGGCAATCCTGCTCTACGGCGCGGCGGGCCGCGTTTGGTCTGACTCCGATCGGGATCTGGGCGCGCTGTTTGCCCGCCAGCTCGGCTCAGTTGTGTCCGGTGCCCTGCTGCTCGCCGATGCGCGCTCCGACGCGGCCCGCCTGCAGGCCGTCCAGGAGCTGTCCTGGAGGCTGAACCGGACTCAAGGCGTGGACGCCATCGGCGAGGCGATCGTCGCGGAGGCTGACAAGCTGATTGCGCATGACACCATCCGCGTCTACCGGATCGACGCCGAGAATGCCATGTGCGAGCCGATCGCCTTCCAGGGCGAGTTCTTGGGTATCGGCCGCCCGTCCCCCGAGCAGCTGCGCATGCCGATGGGCAAGGGAATCACCGGCTGGGTGGCCACGCACAACGAGGCAGTCCGGCTGCCCGATGCCGGCAGCGACAGCCGGGGCCGCCGGGTTGGCGATCTTCGCGGCGCCGAGTCCATGCTGGTGGTGCCGATGGCGTGGGAGTCCCGCGTGCTGGGCGTGATCGTCGTGTCCCGCGATGGGTACGACCACTTCAGCGACGGCGACCAGCGCATGCTGGAGGTGTTCGCCAGCTACGCGGCCCAATCGATGGTTGGTGCGGAGGCCTTTGCGGAGCTTGAGCGCCAGCGGCTTGAGCTGGCGAACCGCCTTGAGCGCCAGCACCGGCTCCTCGAGATCAGCGAGCAGCTGTTGGCGACGCTTGAGCCCACCAGCGTGCTTGGCAAGATCGCGGACTCCCTGGGCGTGCTTGTGAGCTTCGACTCGCTCTCGATATTCGGCCTCGACTACGCTGCCGGCGTCCGGCGCGCACTGGTCGTGCGCGACCCGGATGCGGAGGCAATCAGCGCCCACACGCCGGCAATTGACGCCGGGCTCAACGGGTGGGCAATCGCGCACGGCGAGTCAGTGCTCGCCAACGACGCGCACGACGATCCGCGCGCCATCCAGATCCCGGGAACGGCGGTGGTGCCCGAATCGCTGATCGTCTGTCCGCTGGTTGCGGACGGGGTCACCGTGGGCACGCTCAATGTGGCGCGCATGGGGGCAGACCGCCAGCGCTTCTCGCCCGATGAGTTTGAGCTTGCCCGCCTGTTTGCGAACCAGGCCTCAATCGCCATGCGCAACGCAGAGGCGCACGGCGCTGTCCGTGTTGCCGCCGAGCATGACCCGCTGACCGGGCTGCGCAATCAGGGCGCCTTTGAGCGCGATCTGGCGTCCACGGTGGGCCGCGGTCAACCGTTTGCGCTGCTGGAGCTTGACCTCGACCATTTCAAGGCCTTCAACGATCCCCCGTTTGGCCTTGGCCACTCGGCGGGCAACGCGCTGCTCCAGCGCATCGCTGTTGCGCTGCAGGACACGGTCCGCGGCAGCGACCTCGTGTACCGCCCGGGCGGCGACGAGTTCTGGCTGATCATCCCGGGGGCAAACCGCACATCGGCGGAGGAGATCACCGGGCGCATCAAGACCGCCGTCCTGCGGGCTGGCGTTGCTGACGCTCCTGTGGTGAGCGCGAGCGTCGGCATCGCTGTGTACCCCGACGAGGCCGCCACGACAACCGAACTGCTGGCGAGGGCGGACGAGGCGATGTACGCGGCCAAGCACGGCGGGCGCTGAGCTGCGCGGGCGCCGGAGCGCCCGAAGTTGGCGGCTCTGAGGCTAGCGGCGCGAGCCGCCAAACAGCCGAAGCAGGAACAGGAACAGGTTCACGAAGTCCAGATACAGGTGGAGCGCGGCCACGATGGACGCCCGCTCAGCCGATGAGGTGACGGCCGCGTATTGGCCGCTGGTGATCTTCTGGACGTCGTAGGCGGTGAGGATGGTGAACAGCGCCACGCCAACCAGCGAGATGAGCCAGCCCAATGGCGACGACTGCAGCAGGATGTTCACGACCATCGCCACGAGCAGGCCGATGACCGCCATCGAGGCGATGCCGCCCAGGCCCGACAGGTCGCGCTTGGTGGTGATGCCAAAGACGGCGGCGCCGCCGAACATTGCCGCGCTGCTGATGAACGCGGCGGCCACAGACTCGCCCGTGCGCATGCTCACGATGAGGCCGATGGTCAGCCCCATGGTTGCGGCGAAGATGAAGAACAGGCCGAGGCTGACGGTGGGCGAGATCTTGTTGATGGCTGCCTGGATCACCACGGCGAGGATGATCTGGCCGATGAACAGCGGCAGCCACAGCGCCGCAACGCTGCTGATGAACGACGGGCTGGTGGTGACGAGGTAGGCGACCGCCGCCGTGAGCGCCAGACCCGCGCCCATCCAGCCAAACGCGCCGATCAGCAGCTGCTGGACAAGCGCCGGGGCTGGCCGGACGCCGATGCGAGACGGGTTGGTGGGGTAGCCGTTCATGGTCAGTCCTCCGTCGAGGTACTTGCCGGATTGTCGGCCACACGACCGGTCCGGGCCTTGGTTGCTTCGCGGGCCTCGCCCTGCTCGGCCACGCGGGCGAGGATCCAGAGCAGGTCGGCAAGTCGGTTGAGGTAGGGCAGAAGGTGGCCGGCGGCAATCGCCTGATCATGCTGGGCAAGGGTGACGCTGCGGCGCTCGGCGCGGCGGAGGATCGTCCGGGCCAGCTCCAGCGCGGCGGAGGCGCGGGTTTCGCCCGGCACCACAAACTCGCGCGGCAGCTCGATCACGGACTCCATCTCGCGCAGCGTGGCGTCCATCGCGTCGACCATGCCCGCCGAGACGCGGCTCTCCGCGTCACGGCCCTTGGCGCGGTTCTCGGGCGATGTCGCGAGCTCCGCGCCCACGACAAACAGCTCGCGCTGGACGCGCAGGAGCAGCTGCGGGAGGCTCAGGAACGCCGGCGTCCGGGCGTGGGCGCTGCCAACGTGGCCAAGCTCCGCCCGGGCGACACCGAGCGCCGCGACAGCCTCGTCAATGGTGCCGAAGGCCTCGGTCCGAAGGTCGTCCTTGTAGACGCGATCGCCGCCAAACAGGAGGCCGGTGGTGCCGTCGTCGCCGCGGCCCGTGGCCACGGCGCTCTCGTAGTCGAGGCGCTTCACCACATCAGCCCGGCGTCACGGGGATCCCACCGCTCGGCGAGCAGCGTGACCTTGACGTCGTGATCCACAACGCTTTCGGCCTGCTCCTTGACCTGCTGCATCATCGCGCCGGCATACGGGCAGAAAGGGGTGGTGAGGATCATCTTGATCTCGGTGGAGTCCGGGCCAAGGATGATCTGGCGGATCAGGGCCAACTCCACCACGTTCATGCCGATCTCGGGGTCCACCACAGCGCGCAGGCTGTCAAGGATGGCGAGCTCCGTGGCGCGGCGCTGGGCATCGAAGGTGGTATCGGCGGCGGGCGCGACGGTTTCGGGCGCAGCCTCAGGCAGTTCAGTCATGGCGTGGAAATCCTAGCACCGCGCTGGGGATTAGCCTGCGAGCGGGCTAGCGGGCCGTGACAACCCCGGCGATGCGGAGGCTCTCGGGCAGGCGGGCGGCCTCGTCAGCGTCAAGGCCGGGCCCGGCCAGCGAGCCGTCTGCGCCGAAGAACTCCGCGAACTGCGCCTTGTGGGCGGCCGCGTACGCGTAGACGTTCGCGATGCCAACGAGCTTGAGCTCGGGGTGGTCCTTGAGGAGATCCGTCACGGTGAAGCCGTTGCGGCGCATCTCCAGCACCTGACGCACGGTGAGGCGGCTGCCGTAGCAGAACGGCTCCCCGTTGAGCACGAGCGGGTCTGACTTGACCCACTTGATCGTCATCGATGCGCTCCTAGATGCCCTTGTAGATGTCGGTGACGACCTTGTTGCGCTTGCGAGCGTCGCCAGCAATCCCGCGGGTCCGGCGGAACACGTTGATGGCGGCATCCAGCGCCCGCGTTGCGGGGCCCATCTCCTCTTCCGAGACCGCGCTGCGCACCGCTGCCCTGAGGCCTTCGCACACGGCGATCACGTCATCCATGGGCACCTTGCGGCGGCGGAAGACCGTGGCCGACTGGTCCGCGAACTCGGCCAGCCAGTGGCTGTCATCACCGGCCACGCACAGGGCAAGGCGCTCCAGCAGGACCTCTGCATCACGCAGCAGGTTGCGGATGGCGGCGTCGTCCAGACGGGCGCGAATGTCGGGATCGGCTGCAATCGCCACCTCGAGCGCACGCGCGGCAAGGCGCGCGTGACTGGCGCGGAGGCGGTCTGCGGCGGCCGGAAAACCGGCCGTCAGGCTGCGCGGAGGCTCGCCCAGGGAGGTGTGGCTCACGATGGCTGAGTCTACCGCTCCGGTGCCCGGGGTGCGTACCATTCAGGGCATGGAACCGCAGGCTGAACAGCAGGGTGATGGTCCGCAACGTCCGCAACGTCCGGACCGTCCGGGCGGCGAGGTGCGTCGCCTTGGGCGTGCCCCGGGCGAGCGATACGGCGAGGCGCCGGCCAGTGCCGTCGCCACGGCGCCACGGCGCCGGGTTCGCCTTGCGCGCGCCCTCGTCGCCGCGCTGCTCGCGGCGCTCGTGGTGTTGGCGCTGACCAGCATCGACATCGGTCTGGGCCTGCTGGCGATCGCTGCGGGTTCCGGTTGGCTTGTGGGGCTGGCGCTCGCGGGTGGGCCAGCCGGACGCGGGGCCGACGCGGGACGGGGGCGGGCGGGGTTGGCTGCGCTGCTCGCTGCTGGCGGCGTGGCCTGCGGCTTGGCGGCCGATGGCGTCCGCGCGCTTGCGCAGGGCGGGGTCCTGGCGCCGTGGTCGTACGCGCTGGAGCGGTTTGGGCCGCTGGCGCTCGTCGTGCCGCTGGTTGCGGCAGTTGCCGGGGCGTGGCGCGGCCGATGAGATCGCTGCACGCGGGCTTTGTGCTGGTGCCCGCCGCGATCATCGCGGGCGCCCTGGTGCTGTTCGCCGCGCGAGGGCCACAGACGGCCTCCGCCTTCACGCTGCAGGTGGGCCAGTGTTTCAGCGTGCCATCCGGGGCAACGGTGGCCCAGGTGAACGTGGCGCCCTGCACCTCGCCGCACGACGGGGAGGTGTTCCTGGTCCAGGACGACTCCACGACGCCCGTCTGGCCTGGGATTGAGGAGTTCAGCAACCGGGTGGCGTCGCTCTGCGTGGACGGGGCGTTTGAGCCGTACACGGGTGCGCCATACGGCTCACGGCCGGACCTGAAGGTGGCCTACTTCTTCCCGCCGGCCGACGCCTGGAAGAGCGGCCAGCGACGGCTCACCTGCTATGTGGCAATGTCGGACGGGTCGAGGTCGTCTGCCTCGATGCACGCCGCGCCGTAGCCCGCTGGGCACTCAGCGCTGGAGGCGCTCCGGTCGGGGAGCGCGACGCTCGCCCGGGACATGCCCGGCGTGGTCCGCAGCGGCGCGCCGGATGTCGTCCAGCCTGCGCTGCATCTCGGGATCCAGCGGGATGGACCGCGGAGCCGCCGCCGCCAACTGCGCTGGGTCCGCTTCGGGCACCTCGCCCATCCCCTGCCCCGCGCCAACACCGCCGGTCTCGCCCAGGAACGGCATCGCCTGTCGGTCCACGGCGTCCAGACTCATGCGGAGGGCAGCGGTCTTGGCCGAGGCCACGTCACGCACGTATGCGTCGGTTTCGGCGTCCGTCATCGCTCGCCCACGGACCGTGGCCTTGGGCTTGCCCACCATCAGCCACGCGAGGTGGTAGCGGTCCATCGTCCCCCACGCGGTGGCGAGGAGGTCATCGGAGAGCTGAAGCCACGTCTGCAACGCGCCAAGCGACGGGGCAGCGTCAAGGCGCTCTCCCTCGGCAACCAACTGGCGTGTTCGGAGAATCAGCTCGTCACGGGTCATCGGCGCGAGTGTACCCGCGCCAGTTAGGCTTTCCGCCATGGTCCGCCTTGTGCCCCACGACGTGATCTTCTTCCGCACCCCGACCGAGCTGCGCGGCTGGCTGGGGCTCAACCACGCTACAGTGCCGGAGCTGTGGGTGGGCGTCCGCCGACGGGCCGATGACCCCGGCGCGCCCGACTGGGGCGACATCGTGGACGAGCTGCTCTGCTTCGGGTGGATCGATTCGGTGCTGATGCCCTGTGAGGGGGGCCGGGCGATCCGGACCACGCCGCGGCGCAAGGGCTCTACCTGGAGCGCGCGGAATGTCGCGCGGATGGCCGTGCTCCAGGCCGAGGGCCGCGTGCAGCCGGCGGGCGAGGCGGCGTTTGCGCAGCGGACGCCGGAGCGGACGGCCACATACAGCTTCGAGAGCAGTTGGGCGCTGGACGAGGCCGCCGAAGCCTCGCTGCGCGCGGGGCCCGGCGCGTGGGAGTTCCACGAGCGTCAGCCGCCTGGCTATCGGCGGACAGCTGCTCACTGGGTGATGAGCGCGAAGAAGCCGGAGACTCGCGCGCGCAGACTGGCGATCCTGGCCGAGGAGAGCGCTGCCGGCCGACGACCGGTGGAGGTCACCGGTGCGGCTCGCGAGAAGCGCGCTGGTGAAGACCCTACGTCCGGGTGATGAACGCCTCGCGGGCCGCGCGGGCTCGCAGGGTCCACGGGCCGGGCTGACCGTCGCCCACGAGGTTGCCGTCGAGCCGGACCACCGGGACAACGCCGGCCACCGATGCCGTGAGGAAGACCTCGCTTGCGAGCGCCAGATCGTCACGCGTCAACTGGCCCTCGAATGGGCGGAGGCCCACGCCAGCTGCCCAGCGGAGCATCCACGAGCGGGTTGTGCCCGCGAGGATGGCGCACGCGAGCGAGGGGGTTGCTAGCTCCACGACGCCGTCGGCCGTCGGGCGGATCAGGAAGACATTCGCGCTGGTCGCCTCGGAAAGGTGACCGTCGACGGTGAAGAAGACGGCGTCGTCGGCTCCTGCGCGCCGGGCCTCAAGCTTGGCGTACACGTAGTCGGCGCGCGACGTGGTCTTGAGCGTCGCCAACGGGTTGCCGGGATCGCGCCGAACCCGGCTGGTCACCGCCGAGATCCCATGGGCTGGCGTGGACCCGGGCGCTGCGGTCACGGCCCAGGCCTGGATCACGATGGTTGCCGTGAGGTGCTCGTCCGGGCCGGGCAACAGGCCGCGCGACATCCAGGTGCCGCGGGTAGCGGTGATCCGAACGGACGCGTCGCCATCGGGACCGCCCAGGCCCTCGGCAGCAAGCAGGTCGCCAATGCCGCGCGCCAATCGTGCTGGCAAGTCGTCGGGCAGATCAATCGCCAAGCCAGCGGCTGAGCCACGCAGCCGGGCGGTGTGCTCTGCGAGCTCCGTGACTCGACCGCCCGCGGCGCGGAGGGTTTCGAAGACCCCGTCGCCCAACTGGAACCCGCGGTCAAACGCAGAGATGTGGCGGTCGCTCGCCGGCAGCAGCGAGCCGTTGACCCAGGCCCAGCCGGGTGTCGTGTCGCTCATGCGTCCACCTCCACAGCGCCAATGGACGACAGGGGTCCGTGCGCCTTCGCCACCGTCTCGTCCCACTCCTCATCGGGGTCGCTGCGCCAGGTGATCCCGCCGCCGACATGGAGCGTGAGCCGCTTGCCGTCAGCGACGAGCGTGCGGATCAGGATGGAGGAACCCATCCGCCCATCCGCGCCAATCCACAGCAGCGTTCCGCAATACGGTCCGCGCCGGACGGGCTCCAACTCCTCGATGAGCTCCATCGCTCGGATCTTGGGGGCGCCGGTGATGGACCCCCCGGGAAAGCTCGCTGCCAGCAGGTCGAAGGCGTCCTTGCCCGGGCGCAGGCGGCCAGCCACCGTGGTCACGAGGTGCTGAACCGTGGCCGTGCGCTCCAGGCGCAGCAGCCGCGGCACGGTCACGCTGCCAGCCTCACACACTCGGCCAAGATCGTTGCGCAGCACGTCAACGATCATCACGTTCTCGGCGCGGTCCTTCCTGCTGGCGAGGAGCTCGCGGGCGAGCTCGCGGTCCTCCTCGCGGGTCCGGCCTCTCCGCCTGGTGCCCTTGACGGGGTCCGTGGCCACGCTGCCATGGCCGTCCACGGCGAGGAACGGCTCCGGGCTGGCGGAGAGCAGCGCGCGGGGCGCACCGGTGTCCTTGCGGGCGCCCAAGTCCAGGTACCCGGCAAACAACGCGGGATCGCCGGTGCGGAGGCGGCGGAACAGCGGCCACGGGTCGCCGGCGAAGGGCGCCTCCAGGCGACGCGTGAGGTTGGCCTGGTAGATGTCCCCATGCGCGATCGCCTCGCGGACCGCCTTGACGCCCGCCACCCACCCGGCGCGCGTTGTCGTGCGAGTGAAGCGGATGGCGTCGGCAGGGCCCCGTGCGTCAGCGACTGGCTGCCTGCCTGCAATGGCGCGCTCGCGGAGCTCACCGATCCGTCGAGCAAGCGCCGCGGCGTCGCCGTCAACTGCGCGTCCGCCAATCCACGCGTGGCCGGTACGGCGGTCCCAGGCAAGGACCCGGTCATACAAGCCCAACCGGAGCTCGGGCAGATCCTGATCGCGGCGGGCGATCTCCGGCAGGTGCTCGAGGCGTCGGCCAAGGTCATAGGCGAGGAAGCCAACCAGGCCACCGGCAAACGGGGGCACGGCGCGGGCGTCGGCGCCATCGGGCGCGGCGGGGGCAGCGCGGTCAAGTCGTCCTAGTAGGCGGCGTGCGGCGGCAAACGGGTCAGCACCAACCGAGGGCTCCTCAAGAACTGCAACCGGATCGACGACAAGCAGACTCCACCGGCCGGTTCGACCTGGCCGGGCGCTCTCCAGCAGCGCGAGACCGGGCATGCCTCGGAGCGATTCCGCCGCATCCATCGGGGCGACGCCGTCGAGGGCGGGCAGCCACTCCCAGACAGACGCTGCCGACGGTCGGCTCGGTGCGGGCAGGGCTTTCGGCACAGAGGGCACGGGGCGATGATAGGGCGTAGAGAGTCCGGCCCATACGCCGCCGGCTGGAGGTGCAACCGGTGCGTGCTCGTGAGCTTGGGATCCG
>JANYAA010000115.1 GCA_025355255.1 Chloroflexota bacterium
GAAGCACGGGTGGTAGATGGGCGGGGCGCTGATCCGGACGTGGACCTCGGTGGCACCGGCCCGGCGCAGCAGCTCGACGATCCGCTTCGTCGAGGGATCCGGACTGCCGTATCGCGAGGGGATGTATCGCAATCGATACGCCGGGCGGACGTTCATCCAGCCATCGGCCGGCCTGCGCCATCGCGGCGTCACGATCAAGCTCAACCCGCTCCGCGAGGTCGTCAACGGCAAGCGGCTGATCGTCGTCGACGACTCCATCGTCCGCGGGACCACGACGAAGCGGATCGTCGAGCTGCTGCGCCGGGCCGGTGCCACCGAGGTCCACGTCCGGATCAGCGCCCCGCCCATCTACCACCCGTGCTTCTACGGCATCGATACCCAGGTCGCGACAGAGCTCATCGCGTCGACCCACACAGAACCGCAGATCCGCGACTTCATCGATGCGGATTCACTCGGCTATCTGTCCATCCGTGGCGTGCTCGCCGCACTTGAGCTGCCGTACGAGCGGTTCTGCTTCGCGTGCTTTGACGGCAACTACCCCGAGCCCGTGCCGTACGACGCGGGCTCGCGCAAGTTCGTGTTGGAGGAGGAGCCCGCACCGCCGAAGGTGCCGGCCACGTGAGCGGCAAGACGGCCGCGGACCGGAGCGCCTACGCCCGTGCCGGCGTGGACGTTGCGGCCGGCGACCGTGCGGTGGAGCTGATGCGCGCGTCGGTAGCCTCCACGATGCGCCCGGAGATCATCAGCGGCTTGGGCGGGTTTGGCTCCGCCTTCACGATCCCGGCTGGCTATCGGGAGCCCGTCATCGTGTCGTCCACTGACGGCGTTGGGACGAAGACCGCGATTGCAGCGGCGATGGGCAGGCTGGACACCATCGGCATCGATCTTGTGGCCATGTGCGCGGACGACGTCGCCTGCACGGGCGCCGAGCCCGTCGCGTTCCTTGACTACATTGCGGTCGGCCGGCTGGACCCGGGGCAGGTGGCCTCGCTGGTGGCCGGGATTGCGGAGGGCTGCCGCCAGGCCGGCTGTGCGCTGATCGGGGGCGAGACGGCGGAGCACCCCGGGCTCATGGAGCCCGACGAGTTTGACTTCGCAGGGTTTGCGATGGGCGTGGGGGAGCGCTCGCGGCTGCTGGACGGGTCCGCGGCGCAGGCCGGGGACGCGATTGTGGGGCTGGCGTCGTCTGGGCTGCACGCCAACGGGTACTCGCTGGTGCGGCGGATCGTCGCGGACCACGGGTTGCCTCTGGACGCGCCGTTCGACGGCGGGCCGGGGACCTTGGGCGACGAGCTGCTGACGCCGACACGCATCTATGCGCTTGACCTGCTGGCGATTCGCGCCGCGCTGGCCGTGGAGGGCCACGAGGTGCGCGGCATCGCCCACATCACGGGCGGCGGTATGCCCGGGAACGCGCCGCGCGCGCTGCCCTTGCACTTGGCCGCCGTGGTTGACCCGTCGTCATGGCCCATGCCCGCGGTGATGCGCATGCTGGGCGGCGTCGCCGGGATTGGCGATGTGGAGCTGAGGGCCACGTTCAACGGCGGGCTGGGGATGACGATTGTGGTGCCGCCTGATGCTGCGGCGCGCGCGGTGGAGCTGGCGCAGGCGCGCGGCGTCCCGGCATGGATCGTCGGCCGCGTAGCCGAGGCAGCGTTCATTGGCGGGCTTCGGTATCTGGAGGAGGGGAGCGGGTCGTGAGCGGGCGCATCGCCGTTGGCGTCTCCGGGACGGGGTCAAACCTCCGGGCGCTTGCGGCCGCCGCAGGCCGTGGTGAACTGGGCGGCGAGATCATCCTGGTCTTTGCGGATCGCCCATGCGCGGGTCTCGACTGGGCCGAAGCCCAGGGCATCGAGACCATCCTCGTCCCGCGCGGCGCCGACGCCGTGCTTGCGGAAACGCTCCAGGCGGTTGCGCCCGATGTCGTGGTGCTGGCGGGCTATCTGCGCCTGATCGGCCCCGCGGTGTTGGCGGCCTTTGTTGGCCGCATCCTCAACGTCCATCCCTCGCTGCTGCCCTCCTTCCCGGGACTCCACGGCGCAGCCGATGCGCTGGCCGCGGGCGTGGCCGTGACCGGCGTCTCTGTGCACCTGGTGGACGCGACGCTGGATGGCGGCCCGATCGTGGCGCAGGAGGCGGTGCCGGTCCTGCCGGGCGATACCGAAGGGACCCTGCTCGCCCGCATCCACCCTGTTGAGCATCGGCTGCTTCCCGCGGCCGTGGCGGCGCTGCTGGCTGGCGCGCTCACCGTTGCGCCCGGTGCCCGGCGCGCTGTGCCGGATCCCAAGGTTGTTGACGTTTGCACCCCTGTCCCGCATCGGGCGCTACTGTCGGTCTCAGACAAGACGGGTCTCGCGGACTTTGCCCGGGGGCTCGTCTCCCGCGGCTTCGAGCTCGTCTCCACCGGCGGCACCGCCCGCGCGCTGCGCGACGCCGGTCTGCCCGTGACGGACGTCGCCGCGGTCACGGGCTTCCCCGAGATGCTCGACGGGCGCGTCAAGACGCTCCACCCGCGAGTCCACGCCGGGCTGCTGGCTGATCGCCGACGCGCCGATCACCGCGAGGCGCTCGCCGCCGTCGGCATCGCCCCCTTCGAGCTGGTTGTCGTCAACCTCTACCCGTTTGCGGCCGCCGCTCGCAAGCCCGGCCTGTCGTTTGATGAGCTGGTGGAGGAGATCGACATCGGTGGGCCGTCGATGGTGCGCGCCGCCGCCAAGAACCACGCGTCAGTCGTCATCGTCACGTCGCCCGCGCGGTACGGCTCGGTGCTGGACGCACTCGACGCCGGCGGCTCCGTGCCACTGGGGCTTCGCTCTGCGCTTGCCGTGGAGGCGTTTCGCCACACCGCCGCGTACGACGCGCGGATCGCCGCTGAGCTGCCGGGACGCATGGCCGCCGCGGGTGTCGACCTGCCCGCCGAGCCTGGGATGCCCGGCGCCGACGACCCGTACCCGCCGGTCCTGACGGTGTCGATGGAGAAGGTGGAAACGCTCCGCTACGGCGAGAACCCGCATCAGTCTGCCGCCCGCTACCGCCGCACGGATCGCGAGCCAAGTCCCGCCGACGGGCCGTTTGCCGCAGGCGAGCCGCCGCTGCAGGGCAAGGCACTCTCGTACAACAACGTGTTGGACGCATCGGCCGCCGCCTCGCTGGGCCGGCTTATGCGGGGCTCGGCCGTCGTCATCGTCAAGCACACGAACCCATGCGGCGCGGCCGAGCGCCCGACGCTGCTTGACGCGTGGGAAGCGGCGCTGGCTGGCGATCCCGTCTCCGCGTTTGGCGGCGTGGTGGCCGTCACGGGTGTCGTGGACCGGGCGCTGGCTGAGCGACTGGTGTCGATCTTCCTTGAGGTCGTCGTGGCGCCCGGCTTTGACGTTGGCGCTCGCGAGGTGCTGGCGACCAAGCAAAACCTGCGCTTGGTGGTCGATGCCGGGCTTGGCGCGGTCGCGGCCGCCCCAACCGCCTCCGACCCGCTGGGCTCCTTCCGGACGGCCGGTGGCGCGGTGCTGGTCATGGCGCCCGATGTGCTGGCCGATGATCCGGCGGGCTGGACCTGCACCACGTCGCGCGCGCCCACTGCAGCCGAGATGCGCGACCTCGACCTCGCTTGGCGCCTCGTCCGGGGCGTTGTCTCCAACGCCATCCTTCTCGTGCGCGACGGGATGCTGGTGGGTCTTGGCTCGGGCCAGGTCAGCCGCGTGGACGCCTGTCGCGGCGCCGTGGAGAAGGCGACGACCTTCCAGACCCAAGCGGGCGCCCGCGGCGCCGTGGCCGCCTCAGACGCGTTCTTCCCGTTTGCGGACGGCCCAAAGCTGCTGCTGGACGCCGGGATCACCGCCATCGTCCAGCCCGGTGGCTCCGTGCGCGACGCGGAGGTGCTAGAGCTGGTTGAGGCCGCGGGGGTCGCGATGGTGGTGACGGGGACGCGCCACTTCCGACACTGAGGCCCGGACATGCGGTTCCGCCCGCAGCGCCCGCGGTCACGTCGCGCTGCTACCATCGGCGGGCCATGTCCGATCGCGACCGCTTCTACCTGACCACCGCCATCGCGTATGCCAACAACGCGCCCGGCCTCCACACGGTGTACGAGGTCATCGGCGCCGACGTTGTGGCGCGCTGGCATCGGATGCGCGGCGACGAGACGCGGTTCCTCACCGGGACCGATGAGCACTCGGTCAACATCGCGCAGGCGGCCGCGACCCTCGGGATCACGCCCCGCGAGTTCGTCGATGAGAAGGTGGCGCTCTTCCACACTGCGGAAGACGCGCTGCTCATCAGCCCGGACCGCTTTATCCGCACCACGGATCCGGACCACTACCGCTCCGCGCAGGAGATGGTCCGCCGGGCGTACGCCAACGGCGACATCTACCTGGACACGTACGAGGGCTGGTACTGCCCGAGCGAGGGGTTCAAGGCGCCCTCGGACCTGCACGAGACGGCCAAGGGCATGCAGTGCCCCAACCATCCCGAAGTCCCGCTCCAGTGGCTGACCGAGCGCAACTGGTTCTTCCGCCTCTCGTCCTATCAGCAGCGGCTGCTTGACTATTACGAGTCCAACCCGGACTTCGTCCAGCCGGCGTATCGGCGCAACGAGATGCTGGGGTTCATCCGCGGCGGGCTGCAGGACTTCTCCATCTCGCGCGCGGGCGCCGCGTGGGGCATCCCGTTCCCGATCATGCCCGACGGCTCCTCCTCGCAGCGACCGGACGGCACCTGGGATCCGGCCGCGGGCACCATCTACGTCTGGTACGACGCCCTGATCAACTACATCACCGGCGCCGGCTTCCCCGACGACATGGAGAGCTTCGCCAAGTGGTGGCCGGCAGACCTGCACGTCATCGGCAAGGACATCGCGCGCTTCCACACGATCTTCTGGCCGGCGATGCTCTGGTCCGCCGGGCTGGAGGCACCCAAGCACGTCTGGGTCCACGGC
>JANYAA010000243.1 GCA_025355255.1 Chloroflexota bacterium
CGGGCGTGTTCGCCGGCATCCCATCACCCGTGGCCGCCGTTGGCGCCGCGGTGATCGATCTTGCCCCGCCCGGGGCCAAGCAGGTGGCCGTGGGGCTGTTCGGGACGGCCGACAAGCCAGCGATCCTGCTGCTCGTGACGATGGTGGTGCTGCTGGCAGGCGCCGCCGTTGGCGTGTGGCACCGGCGCTCGGCCGCGGACGCCCGCATCGCCATCGGGCTCGTCGTGGCGGCTGGGGTTGTCGCTTCGCTGCGCCTCACCTCGGCGTCACTGCCCTCGGTGGCAATTGGAGCCGTGGTGCAGGTCGCTATCGCGGTGGGCGTCCTCGACTGGCTCGGCGAACGTGCGTCGGCATCGGCCGCGGCGACCACCCCGGCCGGGATGGCATCGATGCCAGGCGGCCGCCGGCAGTTCCTCATCGGCGCGGGTGCGCTGGGCGTCTCGGCGGTTGTCGGCGGCGCGCTTGGACGCTCACTCGTGGACGGGCGAGCGAACCGCGTCGCCACCAGCACCGGCGGACCTGCAGCCTCCGGCCAGCCCGGCGCGAGCGGCAGCGGCACGGGGTCCACGCCCTCTGCCATCGAGCCCGCAGGCACGCCGCCGCCCGACGCGTCCTTCGCCGTTGATGGCATCACACCCATCGTGATCCCCAACGGCGACTTCTACCGCATCGACACTGCGCTCGTCACGCCGTCGGTGGACTTGGCCGGCTGGCGCCTCAAGGTCCACGGCATGGTGGACAAGGAAGTCACCTTCACGTTTGACGAGCTGGTGCAGCTGCCGCTCATCGAGCGCTACGTGACCATCGCCTGCGTGAGCAACGAGGTTGGCGGACGCCTGGTGGGGAACGCCAAGTGGACCGGTGTGCGGCTGCTCGACGTGCTGGAGATGGCCGGCGTCAAAGCCGGGGCCACGCAGGTGGTCCCGCGCTCCGTGGACGGCTGGACCGCGGGCTTCCCCACGGCCTGGCTCCACGATCCGGCGCATCCGCGCGACGCGCTGATCGCCGTGAAGATGAATGACCAGCCGCTGCCCGTGGAACATGGCTTCCCCGCCCGCCTCATCGTCCCCGGGCTCTACGGCTACGTGTCCGCCACCAAGTGGCTCAGCGACATCGAGCTCACCACACTCGACGCGTTTGACGCCTACTGGGTCCCGCGGGGCTGGGCCAAGGAGGCGCCGATCCTCACCCAGTCGCGCATCGACGTCCCTGGCGACGGGGCGTTGCTCACAGCAGGAACACACCCCATTGCAGGCGTCGCCTGGGCGCCGGACCGCGGGGTCAAGGCCGTGGAGGTGTCGGTGGACGGCGGGCCTTGGCAGCCGGCGACGCTGGCCACGGCGCTGGGCAAGGCCACCTGGGTGCAGTGGAAGCTGGCCTGGGACGCGCAGCCGGGCCAGCACGTCATCGAGGTCCGCGCGACCGACGGCACGGGCGACGTCCAGACCGCCGACCGCACGGCGCCCGATCCTGATGGCGCCCGCGGCCACCACCGGATCGCCGTGAGCGTCTCCTGAGCGCCACTTCAGGTACGCTGCCGTCCTGATGCCTCGCCGACGATTCCTCTTCGACCAGCCAGACCGGTTTATCGCCGGCACCATCGGGACGCCCGGAAGCCGGACGTTCTTCCTGCAGGCACGCGATGGCGTGCGAACCGTCGCCGTCTCGCTGGAGAAGGTCCAGGTTGCCGTCCTGACGGCCCGCCTGACCGATCTGCTTGAGGAGCTCACGCAGCGCGGTATCGAGGGCGCTGGCGAAGTCCCAGACGCCGTGGGCGATACCGGCCCGCTCGACGAGCCGCTCAACGAGGTCTTCCGCGCCGGCACCTTGGCGCTGGGCTGGGACACGGCCGACGAGCTGATCCTTGTGGAAGCGCGCGAGATCACCGATGAGGACGAGGAAGAGGACCTGTCCAACGACGAGGGTGACGACGCAGACGACGACGATCCCGATGAGGATCTCGACCCGCACGACGATGCCGCCGAGGACGGGCCTGACATCTTCCGTATTCGCCTCGCGCCTGCCGCCGCTCGCCACTTTGTGGCACGGGCGCTGCGCGTGCTGGCCGCGGGTCGCCCGCCGTGTCCGCTCTGCGGCCAGCCGCTGGACCCGCAGGGGCACCTCTGCCCGCGGCGCAACGGACACCTGCTGAACTGAACGCGGATCCGCTGGCGCCCGAGCCGGACGACCCCGACACTGAGGCCGAGGCGACCACCACCACGATTGACGCTCTCGGTCTGCCGATGCCCGTGCTTCCTGAAGACGTGGCGCTGTCGCTGCTGGCAGACGGCGTGTTGGAGATCATGGGTCAGCTCTGGGTCTCCTCCAACAACGCCATGCTTGGTGTCGTCCGCGCCGACGGGGTTGAGGCGGCCTGCATCTACAAGCCCGTCGCCGGTGAGCGGCCGCTCATGGACTTCCCCGACGGGACGCTTGCCCGGCGCGAGGTGGCCTCGTTTCTGACCTCGCGGGCCACCGGCTGGCGGATCGTGCCGCCCACGGTGCTGCGGGACGGCCCCTTTGGCGAGGGCATGCTCCAGCTCTGGATCCGCGCGGATGCCTCCGCGGATCCGGTTGCTCTCGTCAACGAGTCGGACCCGCGGCTGCGCCCGATAGCGACGCTGGACGCCGTGCTCAACAACACGGACCGCAAGGCGGGACACCTGATCCCCGTTGAGGGCGGGCACGTGTACGGCGTGGATCACGGGGTCACATTCTCGCCGGTACCCAAGCTGCGGACGGTGTTGTGGGCCTGGCGCGGGCTGCCGTTTGCGGCCGATGAGACTGCAGTGCTTGCGGCGCTGCGCGCATCGCTGGAGCCCGGGGAAGGCTCGCTGGCGTCTGTGTTGGCCCCGCTGCTGAGCCGTGTGGAGCTGGCGGCAGCAAGACAGCGGCTGGATCGGCTGCTTGCGACCGGCGTCTTCCCGCAGCCCGATCCGCGGTGGCCGGCCATTCCCTGGCCGCCGGTCTGACCTCGCGCCACGGAGGCGCTCGCCCCTGTCCAGTTCCGCCGCCTGACGGTTGAGGCAACCGCGTGTGCGGGTGTGGCGGCGCGCCTTGGGTTCGGGCACGATGGTGGCATGCGGAATTGGAACGGCTGGGGCGACGAGAGCGTCAGCACGCCCCTTGGCAAGGGCAGGCGCACGTTCATCGAGGACCGCATCGGGCCCGGCACACCGCCGCCGGAGGCCACACTTCAAGATCTCGTGGGCAAGGTCAGCCCGTCGCGCATTGCCGAGTCGCCAAGTCTCCGGATCTCCACCGACGCTGAACTCCGCGTCAGGCGCTCCCGCGGCCAGTCACTCCCCGACCTGGCCGCCCTCCGCTACGGCCGCCTGGAGGCGGTCCCTGACGGCGTCGCGCGGCCCGAGACCACCAGCGACATCCGCCGCCTGCTTGCATTTGCGAGGGAAACGGTAGCCAACCTCATCCCGTACGGCGGGGGGACAAGCGTCACCGGCGGCGTCTCCGCCTACGTGAGCCCCAACCCGCTCATCACCGTGGACATGAGCCGGTTCGCCGGCGTCCGCGATGTGGACGAGAAGAGCGGCCTCGTCACTGTTGGATCCGGGACCACCGGACCAGCCCTCGCCACGGCGCTCGCCGGCCGTGGGCTGGCCATCGGCCACGAGCCGCAGTCCTTCGAGTTCGCCACCGTCGGCGGCTGGGTGGCGGCCAGGGGCGCGGGTCTGCGCAGTCTGGGCTCCGGCCGCATCGAGGAGATCTTCGCCGGCGGCAGGCTTGAGTCCCCGGCCGGCTCCATGGACATGGAGCCCTTCCCGGCGTCAGCAGCCGGGCCAGACCTGCGCCACGTCGTGCTGGGCTCGGAAGGCCGCCTGGGCTTCCTCATGGACGTGGTGCTGCGAGCGGAGCGGTTCCCCGATTTGGACGTCGTTGACGCGTATGCCGTGGCGGACTGGGATCACGCGCTCGAGGCGGCGCGCAGTCTGGTCCAGAACCGGGTGGGGCTATCGATGCTCCGGCTCTCCACGCCCGCTGAGACACGGACGCTGATGGGCTTCTCCAACAAGCCGAGCGACCGCCGCCTCCTCAATGCGTATCTTGGGCTTCGACGGCGTCCCACGGAGTACTGCCTCGTGCTCGTGGGTGCCCGGGGCCGCAGGAAGCCCGCCAAGGCCATCCGCGCCGAAGCCGCGTCTGTGCTCAAGCAGTGGGGCGGCGTAAAGATCCCGGGCGTCGCGGCAGCCTGGTCAAAGTCGCGGTTCCAGGCGCCATATCTGCGCAGCGCCCTGTGGGAGGAGGGCTACGCCTCCGACACGCTGGAGACGGCCACCTCGTGGTCCGGGGCGTCGCGGCTGCTGTCGCGGCTGGAGACGGCCATCGCAGGCGCCCTCGCGCCCTGGGACGAGCACGTCTGGGCGTTCACGCACTTCTCACACCTGTACCCGTCGGGGACGAGCCTCTACACCACCTTCATGTTCCGTCTGGCCGCCGATCCAGACGAAACGCTGGCCCGCTGGCTCGCGATCAAGCGCGCTGCGACGGAGGTGATCGCCGCAGAGCGCGCCACCATCTCGCATCACCACGGCATTGGCACAGACCTTGCCGAGTACCTCCCCGCGGAGAAGGGCGCGCTGGGCATGCACGCGCTGCGCTCGCTGGTCCAAGCGTTTGACCCCGAGGGGATCATGAACCCTGGCGTCCTCCTCGCGGACCGCTGACGCGCTTACGATGACTGCCCCGGGTGCCGACCAGGTCCTCGCCATCGACGTGGGGACGCAGAGCGTCCGGGCGATGGTGTTCGATCCTGCAGGCACGCTCGTCGCCCGCGCCAAGGTGCCCATCGATCCGTACATCTCGGACAAGCCCGGGTGTGCGGAGCAGGACCCGGAGCTGTACTGGAGATCCATCGGCGAGGCGTGCGCAGCCCTCTGGGCAATGCCCGGGGTGCGACGGGAGGCGCTGGCCGGGGTGGCGCTCACAACGCAGCGCTCCACCGTGGTGGTCACTGACGAGGCCGGCGTGCCGCTGCGGCGGGCGATGGTGTGGCTGGACCGCTGCCGCGCAGAAGGTCTGCCGCGCATCGGCGGCAAGTGGGGGCTGCTCTTCCGGCTGGCGGGCGTGACCGAGACGGTTGCCACGTTCCAGGCGGACGCGGAGGCCAACGTGCTCGCCCGCGAGGAGCCTGAGACGTGGAAGAAGATCCGCCACTACCTGTTCCTCTCGGGCTACCTGGTTCACAGGCTCACCGGCTGCTTTGCCGATTCGACTGCGGCCCAGGTGGGCTACATCCCGTTTGACCCCAAGCGCTTTGGCTGGGCGGCCAAGGGCGACTGGCGCTGGCTGGCAGCCCCCGTGGACCCGGCCTGGCTGCCGGAGCTGGTTCCGCCCGGCGGCGTCATCGGCCCGATCACCGCTGCTGCATCCGCCGCCACAGGGATCCCCGAGGGGCTGCCGCTGGTCTCCGCGGCCGGCGACAAGGCGTGCGAGGTGCTGGGCTCCGGCGCCCTCGAGCCCCACATCGGCTCCGTCTCCATGGGCACCACGACGGCGTTCAACACCACGCACCGGCGGTACCACGAGGTCATCCCCATGGTGCCCCCCTACCCCGCCGCCGTCCCCGAGACGTACAGCCTCGAGGTCAACATCTACCGCGGCTTCTGGATGATCGAGTGGTTCAAGCGCGAGTTCGGCGCGGCCGAGGTGGCGCGGGCCGCCGGGCTTGGCGTGGAGCCGGAGACACTCTTTGAGGAGCTGGTGGCATCCGTGCCAGCGGGCTCCATGGGCCTCATCCTGCAGCCGTTCTGGTCGCCCGGTATCCGCATCCCGGGTCCCGAGGCCAAGGGCGCGGTCATCGGCTGGGGGGACGTCCACACGCGGGCCCACCTGTACCGCGCCATCCTTGAGGGTCTGGCGTATGCCCTTCGCGAGGGCGCGGACCGCACCGTCCGGCGAACAAAGGTGCCCGTGACGGAGCTGCGTGTCTCCGGCGGCGGGTCACAGAGCCCGGCGGCGGTGCAGATGCTGGCGGACGTGTTCGGGTTGCCGGTCGGGCTGCCGCACACGTTTGAGACGTCAGGGCTGGGCGCCGCGATTGACGCCGCCGTGGGTTTGGGGATCCACCCGTCGTTTGCTGCAGCAGTTGCGGCCATGACGCGCGTCGCCGCCGTGCGCACCCCGGATCCGGCCGCCCACGCCATCTACGACGACTTGTACCACAGCGTGTACCTGCGGCTGTACGACAAGCTGGAGCCGCTGTACGGCGAGATCCGGCGCATCACCGGCTATCCACCCGCGGTCTAGCGTCCCAGGGAGGCTGACGTGATCGACGAGCGCGTGCTGGGCTGTCTCGAGGTTCAGGTGGGCGGCGGCTTCCACCCGCCCAAGGCCACGCTGATCATCACGCAGTACCGCGTGGTCCTCGCGCAGCGCACCAAGCCGCTCGAGCAAGCGCACAAGGCGATGTACGGCGGTGGCGGCCTGTTCAGCCGTGGCCCCAAGGGGCCGGACTTCATCGACCGCTACCTCGCGATGCCCCCCGACGCGGCGCTTGCCGAGACCCCGGGCAACTCGATGCTCGTCTGGCAGCAGCTGCAGATTGTCGAAGTCTTCGAGGGCGACCGGCCGGGTGATGAGGACAGCGCGCCAACGCACTACCTGGTGATCAACTTCACAGGCCCGAGCGTTAGGCTGCAACTCTCCGCGTATCCGCCGTATCCCCCGGTGGCTGTGATACGCGACGCGCTGCGCCACGGGTTTGGGGCCATCGTCCGAGGCTGACAACCCGACGAAGGTCCCGGCGCAGCAGCCACCTTCATGGGTCCTCGACGGGCCGTTATCCCTGCCCGCCCCCTGCCCGCTCGCCCTGTTGCGAACCGTGGCGCAGGCCTGACGATCGTCTCGCGCCCCAACGGCCCAAGTTCGCAGCGAGGCGGCCCAGTGCCCGTCAACTTCATCATTCTCGCCGTCGTCGCGATGCTCGTCATCGCGGCCATCTATCTCATCGCCAACGCCGGCTCAAAGAGCAAGGGCGGGAAGGCCAGCGCAGTTGTGACCTGGGCGGCCACGTCGGCGCTCGTCTTCTTTGTTGGCGGCGGCATCCTCATGTTCTGCGTGTTCCTGGTGTTCCTCTTCGCAGGCGACAGCGTGGCCCGCGTGGTGCTGCCGATTGCAGCGCTTCTGATCGTCGCATCACCCGTGCTGGTGGCCATCGGGATGCTCGTCAAGCGGGGGATCTAGCCGGTCATTTGACAGGATCAGCGCTGGGGCTGATCATTCACCAGTCACCCGACAGATAGCGCCGCAGGTCGTCGCCCATCACGCGAGACCATCGCCGCGCAGGGGACTCAATAGATCGCCCGCTCCGGCCACCGCATGCGACGGCCGTTGGAGCGGCAGGGGAACCCCGTCCAACTACGACGGATCCCGGAAAGGACTCTCTCAACTTCATGTTGTCCCGCGCCACCACGAGTGCCGTGGCGAACCGCGCCTCGTCCATGCGACGGATGCGCCGCCGCTCGGCTCAAGTCACACGCCTGTACTGCTCCACCAACGGCTGCACCAGCTACCTCGTCACTGACGAGATCGGCCACGTTGCCTATTGCGAGATCTGCGGCTACGTCCGCCGGCTCTCCTAGCTGACGCCAGCGCCGCCTGACACGTCTCGCTCGGCGGCGCATACAGTGTCCCTCATCTCATCGGCCGGCCCTTTCTGAGGCCGACCGGCCAAATTGCAACGTGCTGGCCGTCCCCGTCACGGCCCGCGCGACAGCCTCGCCGCGACCGGGGCTGACACGGCACACTCCACGGGACACCCGATCCACCTCCGGCCGACGCGCCGGGAAGGAGACCCATGCCGGCCCCCAGAACCCTCGACCGCGCCCGCCTCGAACGCCTCATGGCCGCCGAGCTCGCCAGGTTCGACCAGGCCAATCCGCGCTCCAAGGCGCTCTGGGAACAGGCGCAGCGCTCGCTGTTCGACGGCGTCCCGATGAACTGGATGGTGAAGTGGGCCGGCGCATATCCGCTCTTCGTGGAGTCCGCGTCCGGCTCGCACTTCACCGACGTGGACGGCCACGACTATGTGGACCTGTGTCTGGGCGACACCGGTGCCATGGCCGGGCACGGCGCAGCTGCCACCACTGAGGCCGTCACGCGCCAGCTGCAGCGCGGCATCACCCACATGCTGCCCACCGAGGACGCCATCGTGGCTGCAGACGAGCTCCGCCGCCGCTTCGGTGTCCGGTTCTGGCAGTTCACCCTCACGGCCACCGATGCCAACCGGTTTGTCATCCGACTCGCCCGCCAGATCACCGGCCGAACCAAGATCATCGTTCACAACCACTGCTACCACGGCTCGGTGGACGAGACGTTCGCGGTCATCGGGCCGGATGGCGTGTCCGCCGTAGCGCGGCGCGGCAACATCGGGCGGCCGGTGGACGTCGCCGAGACCACACGCGTCGTGGAGATCAACGACCTTGGGGCGCTGGAACGGGAGCTGAAGCTCGGCGACGTGGCGGCATGCCTCTTTGAGCCCGCGCTCACCAACGTTGGGATCGTGCTGCCCGAGCCCGGGTACCACGAGGCCGTCCGGGAGCTCACCCGCAAGTACGGCACCCTGCTCATCAACGATGAGACGCACACGATCTGCGCCGGTCCCGGCGGCTACACCGGGGCGCACGATCTCCACCCGGACTTCGTGACCATCGGCAAGACGATCGGCGGCGGCATTCCGGCGGCCGCCTACGGGTTCACCGAAGAGGTGGGCAACCGGATCCACGCCTCGGTAGACCGTGAAGACGCCGATGTGGGCGGCGTGGGCGGCACGCTTGCGGGTAACGCGCTTTCCACCGCGGCCATCCGCGCAACCCTGACCGAAGTGTTGACCGACGAGGCGTTCGAGCGGATGATCCCGCTGGCCGAGCGCTTTGAGTCAGGCGTCAACACCGTCTTGGCCGCCAGCGGGGTGCCCTGGCACGTGACGCGGCTTGGCGCCCGCGCGGAGTACCACTTCACGCCCGAGCCGCCGCGCAACGGCACGGTATTGCACGACGCCGCCGACCCGGAATTGGAGCGCTTCCTCCACCTCTGGGCGATGAACCGCGGCGTGCTGATGACGCCGTTCCACAACATGGCCCTGATGTCGCCGGCCACCACGGCCGAGGACGTGGACCGCCACACCGCGGTGTTCGCAGAGGCGGTCGAAGCGCTCTTCGGCTAGCTACCCGCGCGCCCGCAGCCACCATCGGTGGAGGCGCACGGGGGCCCCGCCCACTTCGTCCGTGTGTGCCTCGCCCGGCGTGAAGCCGCGCGCCGCGTAGAACGGCTCTGCAAGGTCGTTGTCCTCGAGGACATCGGCCGCCAGGTCACGACCCGGGAACGATGCCGCCACCGCCTCCAGCAGCGCCGAGCCCAGGCCGTTGCCGCGCAGCCCCGCGATCACGTAGAGCGCGATGAGCTGGACGTGGTCGTGCTGGACCGCAAGCTCAGCAAAGGCCTCGACGGGCCACTCCGCACCGTCATCGGACGCCCTGCCCGCCACCAGCACGCGATGGCGGCGGATCCGCAGTGCCACACGCTGCTCGGAGTAGGCGCGTGCCAGAAACCGCTCAATCGCCTCAGGCGGCAGCCGGTTCCGATAGGTCAGGCGCCACGCTGCGAGCGCCACCAACCGGATGGCATTCGCGTCATCGGCTGTGGCGTCACGAACTTGGGGCGCTGCGCTTCGAGGCGTACGGGAGGGCTCCACGCCGCGAGTCTACGGGGCCAGCGCGCCAAGCGTTCGGGCAACGCGGGAACCGCCCCGGTGCGCAATCGGGCGCCGCCGAGTCACCACGCGATGGCCCTCGAGTGACCTATCCTCGCTCGATGCCCACTATCGCCGCCGCCCTGAGTCCCGACACGCTTGACGCGGCACGTCGCCGATCGCGCTGGACGCTCGCCGCGGGTGTCGCTGTCGGCAGCACGGGGCACATCGCGGCCGTCACCGTCGCAACGATCGTGGCGGCGGACCTGCTGGGCGAGCAGGCGCTCGCCGGGCTGCCGGGCGCCACCGTGGTGCTCGGCGCGGCGATCGGCGCGACGCTGCTCTCCAACATCATGGCGAAGACGACGCGCCGCCGTGGCATCAGCCTCGGCTACACCGTGGGCGTCGCTGGCGCGTTCATCGCCACGCTGGCTGTCATCCTGCGGTCCTTCCCGCTGCTCCTCGTGGGGACGCTGCTGATCGGCTTCGGGAGCGCGTCGAACCAGCTCGCCCGCTACGCCGCGGCGGACATGGTGCCCGTGCACCGGCGCGCCTCCGCTATCGGCACCGTGGTCTGGGGCGGGACCGTCGGCTCCGTCGTCGGCCCAACGCTCGTGCCCGTGGCGAGCTCCATGGCGTCAAGTGCTGGCCTCCCGCCGCTCGCCGGACCGTATCTCGTGCCGGTGGTCTTCGTAGGCGCGGCGGCCCTGCTGTCGTTTGTCTTCCTGCGGCCGGACCCGTACGAGCTGGCCGATCAAAGCGATCTCGATGCCCAGTCGGTGGCCGATGCATCGGGTGATGCCCTCGAGCCGGTGCTGGCGATCCTGCGGCGCCCAGCCGTTGTGGCGGCGCTGGCGGCGCTCGTTGTAAGCCAGCTGGTCATGACCCTGATCATGACGATGACGCCGCTCCACATGACGTCTCACCACCACAGCCTGGCCGACGTCGGCGTGGTGCTGTCGGGCCACACTTTGGGGATGTACGCGTTCTCGCCGGTGTCAGGCTGGCTGACCGACCGCTTTGGCCGGCCGCGCACGGTCTTCCTCGGCGCCGGCATCCTGATGATCTCGGCGGTGATGGCCGCGGTTGCGCCGCCGGATGGCGGGGCCATGCTGCTTGTCGGGATGTTCCTGCTCGGCATCGGCTGGAGCTTCGGCTACGTGGCTGGCAGCGCGATGCTGTCCGATGAACTGGAAGTGCACGAGCGGACGCGGATCCAGGGCGTGGCGGACTCGCTCATCTGGAGCGCTGCTGCTGGCGCAAGCCTTGGCTCGGGGCTGATCGTCGCGGTCGCCGGGTATACCGCGCTAGGGATCCTCGCGGTGGGCCTCGTCGTCATCGCCGTGGCGGTCTTCCGGCATAACGCACGGATCGCTGCCGCGCGCTGAGGCGGGGTGCCCGCAGCTCGGTGGGGGCTCGGGCCACCCAGTGGACCAACTGTGCGGCGCATCCCCATTTGGGCCGTGGCGACAACCAAGTGCACGCTGAAGGGGGCTTCCGCGGGCTCGCCGGTGCGCAGATGGACGCCTGAGGGGACCAAACGCGCTAACAGCGCGCAGATGGACTACCCGACGGACCACCGGGGATGACGCCTGGTCGCGCGCGCCCACAGCTCAAGCCTCAGACGCCCAGCGTCTCCGCCACCCACGCCGCCAACACGCGCGCGCACGCCTCAACCTCGGACAGCCGCACACGCTCATCGGCGCCATGCGCCACACGCACGTCGCCCGGCCCGAAGATCACGCACGGGGTGTTGCCGGGACCCGTGAACAACCGCATGTCGGCTCCGTACGGCACGCCGAGCAGCGCGGGACGCCGGCCGGTGAGCGCCTCGGCGGCATCAGCCAAGGTCACGGGCAGATAATGGTCCGGCGCAACGCGCGCCGTGGCGAAGCGAGCGCCGGTGATCTCCACGACCGCCGGGTGCTCACGCAGAAACGGGTCCGCCGAACAGACCGTCGCAATGGCCGCGCGCAGCTCCGCTTCAGCCTCAGCCGGCTCCTGTCCTAGACGCACGCCATAGCGGCCCTCGGCAACCACAAGGTCCATCACGTTGGATGCCCATTCCCCGCCCGCCACCTTGCCGATGATCGTGGGGTACGGCAAACCGAGCGCCGTCATCAGCGGGTCCGTTTCGGCGGCGTTGCGGGCCTCCTCATCCGCCTCCAGCGCAACCACCAGGGTTTGGAGGTTGGCGAGCGCTGACACGCCCTCCCGCCGCGTGCTCGCATGGGCAGCGCGGCCGGGGACGGTGAGCCGGAAGGTGATGGCGCCGGCGTGGGCCACCACGATGTCCAGACCCGACGGCTCCGTGATCACCGCCATGTCGCCCGTGACGCCCGCGCGGATGGCCGCCAGCGTCCCCTGCCCACCGTCCTCCTCAGACGGAACCAGCGCCACGACAAGCTCGCCGCGCAGCCGGGCCAGCGCGCCGGTCTG
>JANYAA010000227.1 GCA_025355255.1 Chloroflexota bacterium
CCATCAGCACCCAGTACATCGAGCGCTTTGGCGGCGGCAAGGGCCCGCAGTCCTTTGCGCTGGGTCTGAAGGCCATCGTCCAGTTCCCGGAAGCCAGCCCCTTCGGCAACAACCGCGTCGTCCACACGCTGGGCTACCCCAACAAGCCGTCCACGTTTGGCGGCGGGTTTATGTACGCCATGGGCGAGAAGACCGTCGCGGTGGGCCTGATCCTCGGACTCGACTGGAAGACCGGCGATCTGGACCCGCAGCGCGAGTTCGAGACCTGGCGGTCGCACCCGGCGATCGCTGCCATGCTCAAGGGCGGCATCGTGGTGGCCACGGGCGCCAAGACGATCCCCGAGGGCGGCTTCTTCGCCCTGCCAACGCTGTCGGCCCCGGGCGCCATGATCACCGGCGACGGCGCGGGCTTCGTCAACATGGAGAAGATCAAGGGTCTCCACTACGCCATCCGCACCGGCATGGCCGCCGCCGAGACAGCCATTGAGGCGCTGGCGGCCGATGGCGCCGTGGGCTCGCTGGACGGGTACCGCGGTCGCCTTGAGGCAGCCGGCGTCATGGCCGAGATGCACCACGCGCGCAACTACCGCCAGGTCTTCAAGCTTGGCCTGTACCTCGGCACGCCGATGTCGCTGGTCTCCTCGTTCCTGCCGGGACGTCTGGGCATGCACACCGACGGCCGCGCCACCAAGGTTGGCGCCCGCGTCCGCCGCGCAGATCCGGGCCGCATGGACGGGGCGACGTTCGTCTCGCTCACGGGCACGCTCCACCGCGAGGACGAGCCCTCCCACATCTCCATCCCCAACCCGGAGGCGTGCATCGCCTGCGAGCGCGACTACGCCGCGACGTGCACCAACTTCTGCCCGGGTGACGTGTACCGCTGGGACGGCGCGAAGATCGTGCTGTCGCCGTCAAACTGTCTGCACTGCATGGCGTGCTCGACGAAGTGCCCCGTGGCGAACATCCGCTGGGTTGCGCCTGAGGGCGGCGAGGGACCGCACTACAAGCAGCTCTAGGTCCGCGCCGGTTGCCCGGCAGACCGGCCCCGTGCACGCGCAGGGAGGGCGTGCCCTGCAGTGCTCACCTGCATGTGCTTCGAGCTACGCCGAAGCATCTTGGCGGCGCTCGCAGTCAGTCGCAGGGTCGCGACGGGTCCGGGCTGAACATTGGGCCGAGCATCGGCGGGCCGGACCAGATGTCGAGGCGGCCGCAGGCGAGGTCGGCGCGCACCGCGTCGCCAAAGGAGCCGGCGGAGTCCCCCGGCTTCACGGTCATCGTGGAGAGCACACGGCCCGACGTCGACCGCGTCTCGACCGACCACGGCAGCGGTGGCAGCGCGGCCTTCACGGGGTCCTCCGCGACGCCGGGCGGGACGATCTCGACCACCGCGCCGTTCACGACCAGCGTGACCGGGATCGTCGTGGAGTTGGCGACGGACAGGCGGGCCGAACTGGCGGAGGCGGACGACGACGCCCCGCTGGCGCAGCCGGCCACGAGCGCCGCAAGCACCAGCATCGGCGGGGCGGTCTTCACGGGTGAATCCTAGCCCCAGGCCGGCCGGCCGCGGTCAGCCCCGCAACGCCGAGACGATGCGTGCGGGGCGCTCCGCGCCATCCACTACCTCTCGCACGCAGCGTTGAATACCACGTTGCCGCAGCCATCGACAGCCTGGTTCGAGACCAGGGCGTGCCGACGAGCCGAAGCCTGGTTGACAACTGCGGAGCGGGCCGCTCGGCTCACGCTGGCGGATCGGTCGTGAACGTGACCTCACCTGGACGGGGCTGTTCGGCGCGCCGATAGGTCGCGGCGCTCCGCGGCGCGCGTCACCGCGCAAACGCCGCGGGCCGAGTCCGCGCACGACCCGGGTGCAGGTGGGATTTGGTCGGGGCGAGAAAAGTCAAGCCTCCAGCAACGACCCTAATGTTCCAGCGGCGTGGCCGCTTGGGTGCAGGGTGACAGGCGCTGCGGCCCTCAGCGGAGCAGCGGGATGAACGTGGCCTCCACCCAGTCGAGCGCGGCCACGGGGTCGTAGGCGACGCCCGGCCGGGCCGGCTCGTGCGGCTGCCTGGGCGGCGGGGCCGCCGACTTCAGGGCCTGGCGGACCGCGCGCCTGTGCACGCCGTGGCGGCGCGCCAGCTCGCGGATCGACACCTCTTCCTCCCGGTGCTCCCGGCGGATACGCTCGAACTGCTCCACCCTCGACAACTCCTTCCTCCGTCGCTCGTCGGCCTGGCAAGACCTCTCGAGCGTACGGATGTGGGGTTGGGGGTGGGGCCAGTTCAGGTGAGGCGGGTTCCAGTCAACGTCGCAACGCTGGTGGTGGTCCGAGGAGTGTAGCGAGCCGCTCTGCGGGGCTGTCCCAGCCGAGGACCCTCCGGGGGCGGTCGTTCAGCCCGGTCTGGACGTCGGCGATCTCCTCCGGCGTGTGGACCGAGAGGTCCGTGCTCTTCGGGAAGTAGGCGCGCAGCAGGCCGCTGGTGTTCTCGTTGGTCGGCCGCTGCCAGGGCGAGTGCGGGTCGCAGAAGTAGACGGCGGCCATCCCCAGCGCCGCGGCGACCTCCGCGTGCCGCGCCATCTCGGCGCCCTGGTCCCATGTGAGCGTCCGGCGCAGCCCGGGCGGCAGCGCGCCGAGCGCCGCCACGACGGCGTCGCGCACGGTCGCCGAGTCCCGCCGCGCCCCGGGCAGGTGGCCAAGCAGCGTGTACCTCGTGGTCCGCTCGACCAGCGTGACGATCGCGGACACGTGCCCCGCGCCCATGATCAGGTCGCCCTCCCAGTGGTCGGGCTGCTCGCGATCGAGTGCCTCGGCCGGGCGGTCGCCGATGGGGGTCATGCCGGCGACGGGCCCCGTGCGCCGCGCCTGCGCGTCCCGCCGCCGCAGGCGGCGCCGGCGCCTGAGGCGCAGCACCCGCCCCGGGAGCTCGCGGGGCAGGCCGCCGAGGTCGGGGCGGTACACGGCCTGGTAGATGGTCTCGGCGCACAGCCAGCGACTGGCCTGGCCGGGGAACCGCCGCCGGAGGCCGCGGGAGACCTGCTCCGGGCTCCAGCGCGCCAAGAGCCTGCCCGCGACCCAGCCGCGCAGCTCGGGGTCCACGGACATTCGGCTCGGGCGGCGCAGCCGGCGGCGGCCCA
>JANYAA010000237.1 GCA_025355255.1 Chloroflexota bacterium
GTTGCGCAACGGCTCGCTCCCCATCAGCTTCCACCGGCGCCTCCTCGCGGGCGAGGGCTGACGGCGTCCGTGGAGATCGTCCCCGCCATCGACGTGGCCGACGGCCGATCGCGTCTGGTGTACTGGCCAGGCGCCTCGGCAGGCGTTGGTGCGCCCACGGACCGGCCTGACCGGATTGCCGCCGCGCTCGTAGCCCAGGGGGCGAAGATGATCCACCTCGTGGACTTCGATGGCGCCCGACGTGCCGCCCCCGGCAACCTCGAGGTGGTGGGCTCCGTGGCGACGCGGGTCGCCGTGCCGCTGCAGTTGGCTGGCGGTCTTGAGGAGCCGGACCACGTGCGTCTGGCGTTCGCCGCCGGCGCCACACGGGTGGTGCTCTCGCTGGCCATCGCAGATCGCGCCGAGGCGCTCCGGGGGTGCATCGAGGTGGCCGGCGACTGGCTCGCCGTGGGCCTGGACCCGCGGCCCGAGCGGCTGGCGGCGTTCCCCTGGCGGCGAGCCTCCGCGCCGGGGCTGGCCGCGCTCGTGGAGGAGCTGGCTGCAGCCGGCGTGCGCCGGCTCGTGCTGAGCCACGGGGGTGCCGCCCCAGATCCCGCACTTCTCGATACGCTCGTCCGCCGCGGCGACTTCGACGTCATCGTCGCGGGCGGTGTCACGGATCTTGACGGCGTCCGCCGCCTGCGTGACGCCGGTGTCCAAGCCCTCATTCTGGGCGAGCCCGTGCTCTCCGGACAGATTGACCTTCCCCGCGCGCTGGAGGCCGCCGCATGATCAACGCCCGCATCGGCAGGCTTGTCGCCATCTTGGCGATCCCCGCCCTTCTCATGGCCTGCTCTGGCAGCACGTCGCTGCCCACGATGCCGCCGATCACGCCGGCCCCGCCAACCGCCGCCCCAACCCACCCCGGGCCCACCTACCAGCCAGGCTGCCCGCGCAGCCAGCCCGACGCGCTGGGCGCCGGTCAAACGAGAACCGTCACCATCGAGACCGACAAGGGCTCCATCGTGATCGCGATCCATGCCGACTGGTCGCCCATCGCAACGGGCAACTTCGTGACGCTCGTGTCCTGCGGCTATTACGACGGCGTGGTCTTCCACCGCGTTTCGACCGGCTTCGTCATCCAGGCCGGTGACGGCATGTTCGGGCGTATGCCTGACATCTATCCGGACTTGATGGGCAGCGGCCATGTGCCGTACGCCATCAAGGATGAGCCCGTCACGCAGAAGTACCACCGCGGCACCGTTGCCATGGCGCGCACCGCGGAGCCCAACTCGGTGACCTCGCAGTTCTTCATCGTGCTGAACGACAGCGCGGCGGCTTCCCTGGCAGCCGCGGGCCGAAACAACTACCAGATCATCGGGGAAGTCACCTCCGGACTGGACACGGTGGACAAGATCGTCAAGGCCGCCGACAAGGAGGTCCCCACGAACCCCGTGGCAATGACCAAGGTCACCGTCAGCAACCCGTAGCCCACGCCCCAATCGCAGATCGCAAGGAGACACCATGACCCGCGCCGTGATCGCCACCGAGCTTGGCTCCATCGAGGTTGACCTGCTCGACCAGACCGCCCCGGCCACCGTGGCCAACTTTGTGAAGCTTGCCAAGGATGGCTTCTACGACGACGTGGTCTTCCACCGTGTCATCCCGGGCTTCATGATCCAGGGTGGCGACGGCCAATTCGGCAAGAAGGCCTCGCTCAACCGCGATCGTGTCGGCACGGGCGGGCCCGGCTACAAGTTCGCGGACGAGAAGGTCACGTCGGCGTACTACCGCGGCACGCTCGCCATGGCGAACGCCGGGCCTAACACCAACGGCTCGCAGTTCTTCATCTGCCACAAGGATGCGGGCCTGCCGCCGGCCTACACCATCTTCGGCCAGGTCACCAAGGGTCTCGACGTGGTGGACGCGATTGCCGCGCAGCCGCGCAACCCCAAGGACCTCCCCAACGAGCCCGCCGCCATCACGTCGGTGACGATCCTCGACGAGGCCTGACCTGCGGGTCAGGGGCCTGACCTGCGGGTCAGGGGCCTGACGCAACCTCGCCGCCCGTCAGGATCGTTAAGGGATTTTTACGGAATTTGCCGTCAAATCCCTTCCCTAATCCACAGCGTGCCGCTAGGATATGAATCGCTGTCAGACAGCGAGCGCTGCTCCAGTTTCGGGATCATGGGTAGGTTGGGTTAGGGTAGTCGGTTCAGCCGACGAGATAGATGATCCAGGAGCGTGGCAGGAGGTCTGGTCGCAAGACTGGACACCTTCACCGGGACAGCTACCGAACCGGCTCCGCAAGGAGCCGGTTCGGTCGTTAAGGGAGGTTTGCGTGAGCGACGGCAGCGCGGCAGCGCGGCGGGCCGCTCGGGCCGCTCGGGCCGCCCAGAGGACCAACTGCGCACTGGGCAACACGATTGGGCCGCGCAGCGGACCATTTCTTCGCTGCGGGGCCCCAGAACGCGCAGATGGCTTTGCGAGCGGACGAAGTGACGCGGGCACTGCGCAGTTGGGCCGCGGGACGGACCAAGGGGACGCCGAAACACGGGGCGGAGGAGCCGCCCCGCGTCTGACGCGAGAGGAGACGATGGCGCAGGTCTGTGGTCAGCGAGCTGTCGCCTGCGGAACCGTGCGCGGTCGGAGGGAGGCGATGGCCCGGCGGAACGCGGTGAACGCGGTGCGGACGGTGTCGGATCGGCTGCTCTCGGCGGTGTCGGACCGATGGGCCTTGACGGCCTGGCGCTCCAGCGCCATCTGACGGCGGGCCTGCTCCTGGCTGCGGACAACCTGGCGGTGCATTTGCTCGGGGCTCATCGCGTACATCGTCTGTGACCTCCTGCGCCGGTGGGGACTTCGTCCGGTCGGTGAGTGAATAGTCGGCCCGCGGGCAGCAAACGTCAGCCACGCGCAAGACATGGAGGGCGACCTCGTGGCGACCGCGCCGAAGCAGCCGCCCGGACCGCCGGTGTGTCTGCTGTGCGACATCTCGCGGGGTGCGTGCTGAGCGCCGTGGGGCCTCCTGCTACACTCCACAGCCGCGGCGACATGTCGCCCGCGCGCGCGCCTGTAGCTCAGCGGATAGAGCGTCGGCCTCCGGAGCCGAAGGTCGCAGGTTCGAATCCTGTCGGGCGCGCCATTTCAACCTTTTCGGGCAGTGCCAGCGCCAGTCCGTGCGCGTAGGCCGCCGCAGTCAGCCGGACACCCACGATCTCGGGGCCAGCGACCGTGATCCGGTCGCAGACGGCGTATCGATGTGGACACGTGACGTGGACGGGGGCACAGTACGCGCCATTGGTGGGGAGACCTGATGCACTGTTCGTCCTGCGGACGCCACGTTCGCGCTGAGCCACTGGCGAGACCGACCAGCCCGATCTCGATGTGCCTGGGGAGCACTCCACGGCGGTTCTCACCGTGACTTCCGGGCCGCTCGCATGACCGAGGAGCGCAAGCTCGTGAGCCTCCTCTTCGCGGACGTCGTCGATTCCACGGCGCTGGGTGCTCAGCACGATCCCGAGTTGGTCCGCAGCGTGATGGCCCGCTACTTCGCGCGGATGAAGGAGATCGCGGAGACGTACGGCGGGACGGTCGAGAAGTTCATCGGAGATGCCGTCATGGTCGTCTTCGGTGTTCCCCGGCTGCACGAGGATGACGCCGAACGGGCCGTGCGGGCGGCGCTCGCGATGCGTGACGCAGTCGCCGAGCTCAACCGCGGGCTGAGGATCGCCCTCGCCCTGCGGATCGGCGTGAACAGCGGCGAGGTGGTCGCTGGCGTGGGCGACGACCGTCAGTTCCTCGTGACGGGTGACGCCGTCAACGTCGCCGCTCGACTGCAGCAGGGAGCGGACGCCAATGAGGTCATTGTGGGGGCGCTGACCGAACGCCTCACCCGCGATGCGATCGAATACGAGCCGCGCGAGCCGATCACGGCGAAGGGCAAGACCGCGCCGGTGCCTGCGTTTCAGGCGCTGCGGGCGCGGACCGCCGTTCCGGAATCGCACCGCGACACACCCGCGCTCGTCGGTCGCGAGCGCGAGCTGCAGCAGCTCCTGGATGCCTTCGCGCGTGCCAGCGAGGGGGGCGCCGGCTACTTGGTCACGATCGTCGGGAACGCAGGCGTCGGGAAGTCGAGGCTCGTCGCGGAAGTCCTGGCGCGGCTCGCGCAGCGGGCCGACGTCCGCATCCTGAAGGGGCGCTGCCTGCCGTATGGTGCGGGGATCACCTACTGGCCGCTCATGGAGGTTCTCAGGGAGGACGCGGGCATCAAGCCCTCGGATGACCGTGCCGCGGCGCTTGCCAAGCTTGGTGAGCGGCTGGCCCAGCTCGTATCGAGCGACCGGTTACAGGCGATCCTGGCGAGGGTCGCATTGGCCTTGAGCCTCGAATCCCCTGACGCGGCGCTACCCACCGTCCCGCCCGCGCGGATCGCGGTGGAGCTCAGCTGGGGGATCCGCCAGCACCTCGAGGCGATCGCCGCGCGTGGCCCGCTCGTGGTGGTCATCGACGACCTGCAGTGGGCGGACCCGGCCGCGCTCGACGTGCTGGGGCAGCTCGCGGATCGATCGAGCGCCGTGCCGCTTCTGCTCGTCTGCGTCGCTCGTCCCGAGCTGCTCGAACGGCACGCGTCATGGTCGGCCGGAAGGGCGGACGCGTCCCTGCTTCTTCTCGAGCCGCTCGATGAGTCGGACACCCGCACTCTCCTCGCCAGACTCTTGGGGATACAGGACCTGCCGCCGCTGGTCGGATCGTGGGTCCTCGAGCGGTCGGGCGGGAATCCCTTGTTCTGCGAGGAGTTCGTCCGCATGCTGATCGAGGCCCACTACCTCGACCTGGCAGGTGGTCAGTGGCGAACGAAGGGCTCCGCGGCCGATCTCCCACTGCCCGAGACGATCCAGTCGATCGTCGCAGCGCGCATCGACGGGCTGCAGGCGGCAGAGAAGACAGCCCTGCGGCAGGCGAGCGTCATCGGGGAACGCTTCGTTCTCGACGAGCTGCTCGCGCTCGGCGGCGAGCTCGGGGCGACACCGGAGGCGCTGCTTCGCAAGGGCTTCTTCGTGGTGGATCGCGACGATCCCTCTGGACGGTCGCTCCGCTTCAAACACATCCTCATCCGCGATGCCGCTTACGCCGGGCTGACCAAGGCCGAACGGGCGGAGCTTCATGAGCGCTTCGCCGATTTCCAGGCGCGGGCGGCGGCTGATCGGCTGATCGAATTCGAGGAGATCATCGGCTACCACCTCGAGCAGGCCATCCACCATCGACAGCAACTCGGCCTGGACGACGAGCGAACGCGGACGCTGGCGGGACGCGCGGCGCAGATGCTGGGCGCGGCCGGGATCCGAGCGCTCCAGCGCGGCGACGCCCTGACCTCCAACCGGCTGCTCGAGCGCTGTCGGGCTGTCTATCGACGCCCCGCACTCGACGCTTCGCCGGCGCCCGGCAGTGGCGACGCCTGAATGTCCCGTCGCCCAACCCCTGGGATTGGCGAGTCGTGCCGGCTTCGGATCATGCAGTAGCCCGCGGTTGCTGTCCGGCATGTCATCATCCGTGGAGGCGCATTCGCGCGACGGCACGCCGCCGATCCGCCAGTGACGGGAGGACGTAAGGGCATGCCGCGCTTCATGGATCTGCACGACGGCTTCGGTGGTGTCACCCAGAGCCAGCTAGAGGCGGCCCAGGCTGCCGACCAGGCGATCGAAGCCGAGGAGGGGGTCCACTTCGAGCGCGCCTGGCTCGATCCCGAGGCGGGGAAGGTCTTCTGCCTGTCGACCGGTCCCAGCAAGGAGGCCGTCATGCGCATCCACGCAAGGGCCGGCCACCCGACCGCCGAGATCTACGAACTGCCGATCGAGGTCTCCTGAGCTCGTGCACCCCTCCCGTGAGCGATTCGGAGTGAACGAGCTCTGACGCCACGACCCAGGGGGAACGCCTCCTTCTGGCGCTGGGTCGCCTCCGGCGAGAGGGCGGCGCCCAGGTACGCGTCTCTCATGCCAGCCGCCTCGCCGCGGCCAGCCACTCATCGCGGCCCTCGATCGGGATCGCGTAGGTTGCTAACGCGCGCCCAACTCCTGTCGGGCGCGCCATTTCAACCTTTTCGGGCAGTGCCAGCGCCAGTCCGTGCGCGTAGGCCGCCGCAGTCAGCCGGACACCCACGATCTCGGGGCCAGCGACCGTGATCCGCTCGTAGATGGCGTGCATCAGGTCTGC
>JANYAA010000251.1 GCA_025355255.1 Chloroflexota bacterium
GGACTTCCAGGAGTTCATGGTGATGCCGGTGGGGCTGGACTCCTTCCCTGACGCGCTCCGGGCCGGCGCGGAGATCTTCGCGGCCCTGCGCAAGATCCTCCACGACGAGGGCCACGCCACCGGGCAGGGCGACGAGGGCGGCTTCGCGCCGTCCCTGAAGTCCAACGAGGCGGCCGTTGAGGTGATCCTGCGGGCTATCGAGAAGGCGGGCTACAAGCCTGGCGACGAGATCGGCATCGCGCTTGACCCGGCGACCAGCTCCATCCTTGTCGAGGGCACCGGTATCGAGGGCATCACCGGTCAGTACCGTCTCGAGTGCGAGGGCCGGACACTGGACTCCGGTCAGCTGATTGACCTTTGGGCGGACTGGGTAGCGCGCTACCCGATCGTGTCGCTTGAGGACGGCCTAGGCGAGGACGACTGGGCTGGCTGGACGGCCCTGACCGCGCGTCTCGGCGACAAGGTGCAACTCGTGGGCGACGACCTGCTGGTCACAAACCCGGCGTTCATCCGTCGCGGCATCACGGAGAAGGCCGCCAACGCGGTGCTGATCAAGCTCAACCAGATCGGGACGCTGACCGAGACGATCGACGCGATCGAGCTCGCCCGGCGCGCCGGCTGGTCGGCGGTGGTCTCGCACCGCTCCGGCGAGACCGAGGACACCACGATCAGCGACCTCGTGGTCGCGATGGGCACAGGTCAGATCAAGACCGGCGCCCCGTCGCGCTCCGAGCGCGTGGCCAAGTACAACCGGCTGCTCCGGATCGCCGACGAGCTTGGCGATGAGGCGCGCTACCTCGGCCGTGCCGCGCTTTCGGGCGCCGCCGGCCGCGGAACGTTCTAGCCCTGGACGCGCTGGTGCGCACGCTTCTTGTCCGTCGGCAGGGTGAGGCATGAGACGGTTTGTTGACCGGGGCGCCATCACGGCTGCCTGGGTTGGCCTGGGGATGGCGGTGACCATCGGGGTCTCGTTCCTGCTGGTCATCCCCATTGAGCCCGTCTACTGGATCTTCGCGCTGCCCGCCGGTCTGCTAATCGGCTACTACGCGAATGCCCGGTCCGAGCGTGCGGGCGGCCCGTGGAAGCGGCTCATCGCCAATGCGGCCTGGGCGGGGCTGATCACCGCCATCACGTACGCGGTGCTGCTGCTGGGCGTGAAAGCGATGTTCTTCAACCTGGACAACGGCTACCGCGACGGCTCTTCGGGCGGACCGCTGGTCTGCACCACGGGGCCTGACTGCGTGTACAAGCGGTACATCGCGGCGAACCAGGGCCCCGCGCTCACCGCCGCGGGCGTCACGGACGTGGCCGGCTTTACTGCGCTCTACTGGCGCGAGCAGGCGACGTCCGCCGGGACGACGTTTGGGCTGGCGCTGGGCGGGGCGCTGATGGGCGGGCTGATGTTCGGCGCAGCCAACCGCCGGCGCCCGGGCGAGGCGCCGGCAGCTTCGTAGCGTCCAGCTCCTTGCCGTTCGCTGGAACCTGAGTCAGAGCTGAACGCCTATCCGGTTGCCTCCGGTGGCGCCTGCATGTTGTGGTCGGCCCCGTCGCCGACGGCGCGCGCGGCGCGCGAGCGGGTCCTTGCGGACGGCGTGTAGTCCACCCTCGGCAGGTCCTTCGCGCCCGTGATGGCGTCGTACGTCGTCGGGCCGCGCCCGGCGCCGAGGCCGAGGAGCGTCTGGAACGCGGCGGCGAGGCCGAGCCGCCGGTTGTGGCGGAACACGAACTCGTCGAGGTAGGCGGCGGGGTGCCTGCGGCTGACGCCCCTGTGCGTCCCGTCGAGCCAGGCCCTCGGGTTCGCCACGGTCTTGTGGAGGTGCGGCACGGGGTCGCCGGAGCCGCCGCCGGAGCCGCCGACGACGCGGTTGTGCGTGTAGCCCGCCTGCGGGAGCGACCGGTAGGACTGGAAGCGACGAGCGCCGCCCGGCGACCCTCCCGGGCGCGCCCCCGCTTCTCGGGCCCCGGCTGCCGGCCCACGCCTCGTCGGCCTCGACCCCGCCGGAGAGCCGGCCGCGCTCGAGGTCCACGGTCGCCCGGCGCAGCTTGTGGAGGACCATCCAGGCCGTCTCGTAGCGGGCGATGCCCAGCTGCCGCCGGATCCCGAGCGCCGAGACGCCCCGCCTGCCGGTGACCATCAGGAACGCCGCCCAGAACCAGACCGGGAGCGGCGTCCGCGTGCGGTGGAGGATCGTGCCGGCGGTCGTCGACGCCTGGCGGCCGCAGGCGGCGCACTCCATGAGCCGGCGGGCGGCGAGCGGCCAGGCCCTCCCGTGCCCGCAGCGGGGGCACGCGAAGCCGTCCGGCCAGCGGCACTCGGCGGGGTACGCCTCGCACGCCTCGCCCGTCGGGAACCAGCGCTGGAACTCCAGGACCGTGCGGGGGAACGCCGGCCGGCGGGGGGCCATGCGCGGACACTACATGTTGCGCTGACCGGAGGCAACCGGATAGGCGTTCGCCGCTGAGTCAACGCGTGGCGAGCCTCGGCCAGTATCGAAAACGCCCCGGTCGATGACCGGGGCGTTCTGTTGACGAAACGGGGAAAGGCTACTTGGCCTTCGGCGCCTTGGGAGCTGCCTTCGGGGCCGCCTTAGCGGCGGGCTTTGCAGCGGCCTTCGCGGCCGGCTTCGCAGCAGCCTTGGCCGGTGCCTTGGCGGGCTTCGCAGCAGCCTTGGCCGGAGCCTTGGCAGCCACCGCCTTGGGAGCGGCCTTCGCGGCCGGCTTCGCAGGGGCCTTGGCCGGAGCCTTGGCAGCGGCCGTCGCGGCCGGCTTCGCAGCGGCAGCAGCCTTCGGTGCGGCCTTGGCGCCTGCAGCCTTGGGGGCAGCGGCGGCGGTCTTGGCAGCGGTCTTGGCGGCAGCAGCCGACTTGGCTGCGGCGGTCTTGGCGATGCCCTTTGGTGCAGCCTTGGCGGCAGCAGCCTTCGGGGCCTCAACGACAGCAGCCGTCGGGGTCTCGGTGCGGGTGGTCTTCGACAGCGCGGCCTTCGCCTTGCCGGCGGCGGTCTGTGCGCCCTTGGCCTTGACGGCCTTGCCGGCGGCGATGCGGGCCTTCGCGGCCTTGACCGCGGCAGCCTTGCCGGTGCTCTTGGCGATGTGGCCTGCGCTCACGACCGAAGAGCCGGCGACTGCAGCGTTCACCTTGAGCGCTAGGCGCGACTTGCGGCGCGCTGCGGCGTTGGGGTGGATTGCGCCAACCTTCGCCGCACGGTCGAGGGCCGAGATGGCCTCGGCGAGCGTCGCGTTGACATCGACGCCTTCCGGCTGGGCCGTGGCGACCGAGACGGTCTTCGCAATGAGGGTCTTCGCCGCGGACCGACGGGGCTGCAGGATCGCGTGCCGGCGCTCGGCCTGGCGGACGCGCTTCAGCCCGGACGGGTTGCGAGCGCCCTGCCATTTCCGGGGCGTTCTGGCCAAGGTGGCTGATCTCCGTTTCGTGTGTGCGTGTCAAACAAGACGCGCAGGGGCGTAGGCTGCCCGAGGCGCGACGGCGAATGGTAGCAGAGGCGCTCGTGAATCGGCCAGCCCTGAATCCTCAGGCCGGACGACTCACCGACGCCCCGCGCTACCCCTCCCGGACGCGGCCCGCGCGGAACCGGGTGATGAGCGCCGCCGTGGAGCTGTCGTGCACGTTGGCAACAGGTGCAACAGATGCCGTCAGCTCCGCGGCAATCCGCGTGGCGAGCACCTTGCCAAGCTCCACGCCCCACTGGTCAAACGAGTCGATGCCCCAGATCGCGCCCTGGACAAACACCTTGTGCTCGTACAGCGCCACCAATGAGCCCAGCACGCGCGGCGTCAGGCGCGGCGCCAGCAGCACCGATGTGGGCCGGTTGCCCTCGAAGGCCCGCGCCTCCACCTGCTCGGGCGGGACGCCGGCGGCCACTACCTCGTCGCGCGTCTTGCCAAAGGCGAACGCCTCGG
>JANYAA010000270.1 GCA_025355255.1 Chloroflexota bacterium
CATGCGGTCCTCCGGGCGGCTGCGGCGCGGCGCCACTCGGCGGCGGCGCGGATGGGGAGGTGTAGTGATCCGGCCCGCTCGACACCTGTCGGGCGCGCCAGAACATCTGTCCTATTCCGTGGCCCACACCGATCGCGGCCGGCTGGTCGAGCCGCTTCACTTGTGCGGTTCTCGATGGCGATGAGCCTGCCCGGCCAGGCTGTCGAGATCAAGCCGATTGTGTGCAGTCGACGGGCCAGGGACTCCCTGACCAGGCTACGCTCCCGGGCGGCGGCGCTCGATGAATCGCTCGGCCCGCAGCAGGAAGCCGGGCAGCACCCGCTCGCGGGGCAGGCCGGCGACGCGCTCCGCGAGGACGTCAATGTTAATCAGCCCGGCATCGAGCAGCGCCGTCACGAACTCGTAATCCTTCTCGCGGCCCGCGGCGAGCTTCGCTGCGGCCAGGTCGTGGGGCTCCAGGCACATCCCACGCCCCTCTTCGCTACCCGGCGTCTCGAAGGCGACGAGCCGGCCCTGCCAGCCGGCGGGCGTGATGGCCGTCGTGAAGTCCACGCCATCGGCGTAGTAGCCAAACGTGCCGTGGAACATCGAGCCCTGCCCCAGGGATCCCTCGATCTCCATGCTCTTCGCTCCGTCTGGATCGTCGTAGGGAGCGAGGTCGGCCTCGTCCGAGCGGGTGGCCGCGACGGGCAGGACGTCATCGTCGAAGGAGGCCAGAATGGCCGCCGAGCCGACGATCAGGAAGTCGCGCTGGTGGACGATGCGCGACGCGGCCCGTAGGACGTGCTCGAGCTCGGCGTGCCTCACCGTCCGATCGTCCCTGCGGAGCGCGCCGCCCGGAATGCCGCCAGGATCGTCCGGCGCTCGTCGGGAGCTAGCAGCGCGAGGAAGGGCGAGTTCTGACGCAGCTCGCGAGCGAGGGGGTCGGTCGAGGTCATCGTTCGCATGACCGCCTCAGGTCCCCGATCGATCAGGTCCAGCCATGCGCGGAGCCAGCGGGCGCCGTCAGGATCGCGCGCTAGGAGGCGCTCGATTGCAGTGCGGGCGGTCTCGAGAGAGCGGTCGGGTTCGGCCGCCACGTGACCCGCCGCCGCCCGGTGCAGCCAGAGCGAGCGCAACTGGTCGTCGGTGAGCGGGCCGCCCCGATTCGCCGCTGCTCTCGCGGCGAACGCGGCAACGTCCGCGCGGCGCACACGGCGGTGCGTGCCCGTCAGCGTGTACGGCAGCTCGCCGCGGAGGCACAAATTGACCACGTGACGGGCGGTCGTGCCGAGGATCTCGGCTGCCTGGCCCGTGGTGAGGAGATCGTCGCCCGTCTGGGGATGCTCCATGATCCGACCTGAACTAAAGAAACGGAACAGTTACCTGATCAGAGTATCCACCCAAGCGTCAGAGTTGTCAAAGCTCGTGCGAACCCCGAACAGGCCGCCAGAACCGGCGATCACCACGGCTGCCACGCGATCGGGACCCTGACGATATGGTGGCGTCCCCACGTCAAACACCTGTCGGGTGCGCCATTGACCCACCGATTGGCTCCTCGTCCGGCGGCCGGCTTGTCGGGTCTGCTCAGCCCCTTCTCGTGGGCCGGCGCGATCAAGGGCTGAATCGCCCGTCCCGGCACCGGCAGCCCCGGACTGCGATATGCGTGGTGCCGACCGGGATGGCTCCTGGCTCCCTCGGGACTTCGTCGGTGATCGCGGAACGCACCGCGGTTGTGGAGGCGGGCGAGCCCGAGCGGCGATCGTCGCTGGGCCACGGCGGCGAAGCCCGGAAAGACCTGCTCCATGACGCGGCAGGAGAAGACGCCGCCCGAGAGGTTCCTGCTCCCCGCGGCCGCGGCGCCCACTCTTGGCTCCCCGCTCGCCCGAGCGACCGCTACAGGTGCGCGATGGCCTCGGTGATCTCGACGATCAGGGCACCTCGCGCCCAGGCGAAGTTCGCCCTCACGCGGTCCATGTCCTCGCCGGAGTCGACGATGCGGCCCCTGCCCTTGAGCGTGAAACCCTGGCCCGGGCCCATGGTGCCCTGCACCTGGCGCGAGGCGACCAGGATCTGGATCGCGTCGTTGCGCGTCAGGTTCGCTTCCATCTGGCGGTAGAAGCCCGCGGGGATGACGAGGCGGTCCTCGCCGATCCCGAGCGTCCGCATGTAGTCGCCCCAGGTCGCCGTGATGTGCGGGCCGTCCTCGCCGGCCGTGACCATCGCGACGACCTCGGCCCGGTCGAGGACCTCGCGGCAGGCGCCTTCGAGCAGCGGCATGTCAGTCTCCAGTCCAGCCTCGGGTGCGGCCGACCAGTCCGGGTCCGTCTGCTCGTGCCGCCAGCAAGTGGATCACCGATGCTGCGCCGGCGCGAGCCCGTCGGGCGGGCGGCCGCGCACGCGGGGCGCGACTGACCGTTCACCCGCGTGGGTGGCGCAACGGTCGTTACGGGCACGCGACGACGCCCCTGGCCTGACCTGACGAACTTCGAGGAGTGCCTCGGCTACTCGCTGCGTGAAGATCGCGCTCGACCCGTACATGTTTCGTACGACGCCGCTGGACGAGCTGCCCGGGCTCGTGGCCGACCTCGGCTATGAGCACATCGAGCTGTCGCCCCGCGAGGACTTCATCCCGTTCTTCGGGCATCCTCGGGTGGACCGGGACGGGGTCGCGAGGTTCAAGGCCGCGCTCGCCGGCGCCGGAGTCCAGGTGTCGTCGCTGCTGCCGCTCTGGCGCTGGTCCGGTCCCGACGAGGACGAACGCCAGGCGGCGGTCCGCTACTGGAAGCGCGGGATCGAGATCGCCGTCGAGC
>JANYAA010000278.1 GCA_025355255.1 Chloroflexota bacterium
GGGGCCGATATCGCGACCTCTGGTGGCTGCATGCCGAGCCACGCCCCGGCATGCGCGAGGCCCTGGCGCCTCTGCAGCGCTACATCGCGACTCCTGCGGTGGCGCGCCACAGGCTTTTTGTCTGGGTCAGCCCATCCGTGCTGCCCGACCATCGGTTGCTCGTGTTTGCTCGCGACGACGACTACACGCTAGGCGTGCTGCACTCAAGGTTTCACGAGCTGTGGGCTCTATCCACAGGCGGGCAGCTGCGAGAAGCAGAGTCGGGTTTCACGTACACGCCCACCACATGCTTCGAGACTTTCCCGTTCCCGGACCCGACACTCGAGCAGCGCGCCACGGTGGGGGAGGCCGCCCACCGCCTCGTCGAGCTCCGCGACGGCTGGCTCAACCCGCCCGGCCTCGCCCCGGCCGACCTCGCGAAGCGCACCCTGACCAACCTCTACAACCAGTGCCCAACCTGGCTCGCCAACGCCCACACCGACCTCGACGCCGCTGTCCTCGCCGCCTACGGCTGGCCCGCCAACCTCGCCGACGCCGACATCCTTGAGCGTCTCCTCGCGTTGAACAGGGAGCGCGCAGAGGAGTCTCCGGGCGATATGAAACGACTTGGACAGTGACTCGACCCGAAGATCTCCTTCGCCGCCTGACGGGCATCAGCACCCCGATCGTCGGACTGAGCTGGCAGCCCGCACCGTCCGAAAGCGAAGCCGCCAACCGGGTGCTCGCGCTGTTGGAGGATCGGCGGGTTCTGTACGAGAACTACTCCTGGGAAGTACCTGAACAGTGCATCGACTCGGTTCTTCGTATCCGCGAGGCCCTGACGACGGAGATCGGCATGCTGTCGCCGGACTCGCCCTTGGCGGCGAACCTCCGGGCGGTCAATGCGGCTTGTCGTAGGTTCCTCCGCCAAGCCGGTGCTGCGGACGGGGTGGGAATTCTCATGCCGGGCTCCTTCCGACGCTGGCAGTTCGAGTCGGCGCTCGGTGAATTGCGCGCCTCGATCGGCATTCACGTCGCAGTGATCGCTCAGGCTCACGGACTGCCGGTGCCTAGCGAACTCGTGAAGATCCTGCCGGAGGCCCCTGGTTAGGTGATGACCAGCACACATCCTGCGGACCCGACCGAAGTGGTGCCCCGCACATCGGTGCCGCCTGTCATCGGGACTTGACCTTGCGGGCCTGTGGATCGACAGTGTGCACATGAGAGCACGCGGTACAGCGCACACCAAGATGGCTGGCGACGTGATCAGCCGAAACCCGCATGTCCTCGGTGGTTTGCCGGTGTTCGCTGGCACGAGGGTGCCCATCCGCGCCCTGTTCGAGTTCTTGGCGGCCGGCGACACAGTCGAGGAGTTCTTGGAGAACTACCCCAACGTGCGACGCGACCAGGTCAAGGCCGTGTTGGAGTCTGCGGGGCAGACTCTCCTGGTCTAACGCGATGCTCGTCCTGCTCGACAACTGCCTCCCCGTGAAGCTGCGGGATCGCATCTCTGGGCACACGGTCGAGACGGCTGTCTATCGAGGATGGGCAGCCCTGGAGAATGGCGCCCTCGTGGCGGCCGCAGTCGGGGCTGGCTTCGGTGCCGTCGTGACGATCGATCAAGGGCAGGACTTCGTTCGTGCGGTCAGCGGGACGCCGATCATTGCAGTCCTCCTGCCTGGATTACAGGGCAGCAGGCTCGTCGACGTCCTGCCTTTCGTTCAACGGATCGAGCAAGCGCTCGGTGAGGCCACTCCCGGAGCCATCATTCGGCTCTAGATGACAGACGGACCGTTCGGGCCGACACACGGATGGCAGCCGGAGCAGACCATGACGGACGAATTGAAGTGTCGATCTCCAAGGTCGTTCGCGAAGGCGTGGAGAAGGCCGCCAGCGGATCTTGCCTGGACGGCGTGACAGCTGATGCCGAGCGCCAGATGACAGATGACGGGGGGCCGCTATCCTTGGCAAATGGCAGAGAGTCAGCACTCGAACGGGGTTGACCCTCCCTACCTGCCGCCGCGCTCGCAGCGGGTGCTTGCCCGTCAAGCGATGCTGGCCTTCTCCGGGCGCCGCCAGCGGGGCGGTTCGGGCAGCGACCTTGAGCACCTAAGTCGCCGGCCACGCCTCGTGCCGAGCTGGGCGGACGAGGCGATCCGGGAGTGGCGGCGAGCCGGCATACGGTTTGGGGTGGCCGGCGGCCTCGCCGCAAACAACTACATGCCGCCTCGCAACACCGACGACTTCGATGTCGCGCTGCAACTGGCGGACCTTTCCGCAGCCGGAGGGGCGGCCGCAGCGGCGGGGTGGCAACATCTCGGGCCTCTCGCGCTCTACGGCGGCCTCGAGGGGTCTGCTTGGAAGAACGGCGACGACGAGCTTGACCTGATTGGTGTGCCGGGCGAACTGGGCGAGCAGACGGTCGCTCAGGCGCAGGACAACTGCATCACGGCAGGGCTTCCGACCGTGACCCTGCCGTTCTTGGTCGTCTTGAAGCTGATCGCAGCCAGACCGGCGGACACCGCCGATCTGTCACGGATGCTCGGGAAGGCGGACGACGCCGCGCTGGAGCGGACGCGCGAGGTGGTTGGGCGCTTCCTTCGGGACGAGGTGGCCGAGCTGGAGCAGTTCATCGCCTTTGGTCGCCTCGAGTATGGGCCCGCCGATCCGCCGGCGTAGCGCAAGTCCCGGGGCGCGCAGAGCCTGACCCGCACCTGCTGGGCCACCTGGAGGTCCACCTGCACTGTGTCCGTTCGTTCTGGTCCGCTCTGAAGCTGCCCGTGGAGCGCTCCAATCACGCACAGTATACATAACTCCCCTTATCGGAAGTCATGTAGGAGAGTTCGAGGCGTCGCACGGCGATCAGGCGCGATGATCTCGGGCCTCGGGGAGTGCGGGCGGTAGCGGGACGCGTGAGCAGCCGGACCGATGCTCGTGGTCGGCGTCAGTCTGGCGTGATGCGACGTTCCGCCCGAGCCTTCGCGATGAACGCGCGCCACAGGGCTCCAGACTCTTGGTAGTCGCGTTGCCCGAGGAGCGACAGGATGCGGCGCGCGACATCGCCGTCAGGATCCCGACGGACGAGGGCCAAGACGGGTCGCCAGTCGGCGAGCGTTCCATTCTCGAGCAGGTCGTCGAGCGCCGCCAGAGTGTGGCGCCTGTGGGTCAGGTGCCGGTGGATCATCGCATTGTCCCCAGGTCAGTCCAGCCTTGCCGGCGGTTCGCAGCAGCCGCAGCCAGTTCGACACTGAGCGCCTGGCACTGCTCTTCGACGCTTGACCACGTGCGCCACCGCGCGGCGATCCCTTTGTATTCGGCGAGGATGGGCTCCACCTCGTCGAGATCGAAGGGACGCGGCTGCGCAAGTTGGCGCATCAGTTGCTGGCGCACGGCCCCCTTGTCCGCGTCCTGCGGATACAGGGTATCGAGCGACGAAAGGGCGCGGGTCGAAGCCTCGAGACCAAGCTTGTCCGAGATTGCAGCTACGTCAAGGAAGTCGCGGGTTGCGTTGCGGTCGACGATGAGCCACGCTTTGATCCGAAGTATCTCATTGGCCGTCGGAACGCGAAGTGGACCGCCCGCGGTGTCGATCAAGCGGGTCTCCAGCGGGGCAGCCCGCCGCTGGTTGCGAACGGTCGTCAGTATGCCGTCGAGCCGGCCCTTGATCACGACCGGGCGCTCGTGCCGCGCGGTCTGCCAGCCCGCAGCCGCCTCAAGTTGGACGAGGATCTCGTCGAAACGGGAGGTCATCCCCAGGATCACGTGGTCAGCGTCTGCAGATCGCCGGTGACCAGCCTCAAGGGCGGCGGCGCTTCCACCAACGAGCGTTGCATCCGGCAGGATGCGCTGGAGGTGCGCGGCGGACCGAAGCAGGACTTCCCACTCCGGTAGCAACTCACGTCCTGCCATGTCCTCCCTCTCCCTGATCGCGGGGTCTTGGCGCCATCATACGCGGGGCCTCGGGAGCTCCCTGCTGCCCCTCCGCCTACGTCGGCGCGATGATCTCGAGCTTCGGAAAGTACGTGCGGTAACGGCGCGGATCTCGCGTGAGCAATCGGTAGCCCGCCACGGCCGCATGGGCGCCGATGAAGAAGTCCGGCAGGACGCCACTTCGGGATCCGCCGCGGCGGCGGTAGTCCGCGAAGCAGCGGCCCGCCAGGAAGGCCGCAGGAAACGGCACCGGCTCGCGGCGGTAGAGATCGGCAGGCAGGGAGTCCTCCAAGCCTTCGATTGTCTGGAAGCCGGCAGCGAGCTCCCCATAGACGATTGGATTGATGACCACGACGGATGTCTCATGCGCGCGGGCTAGCGCAGCAGACGACCAGTCCGCCCACGATGGATCGTCCGTAGTCACATCCACGAGCACGTTCGTGTCCACCAGGATCGGCGTCACGGCTCGCCCCGCGTAAGCGCCATGAGTTGGTCAGTGGACATGGTGACATCGGCGTGGTGGCGACGAAGAGCCGCAACGGCGCGTTCGCCCCTCGTCGGCGTCTGCGTCGTGACGCCGGCCTTGACAATGAACACCAGATCGCCGTCGATGAGGAACTCCACTTCCGTGTTCGGCAGGAAGCCAGCCCGCTCGCGGACGTCTTGCGGGATGGTCACCTGGCCCTTGCTCGTGATGCGCATGCTCAGCCTCCGGTATTACTGAGCAAAGTAATACTGCGCGATGCGTCCCGTGTCAAGCAGGCTAGGAGGCTTCCTCGAGCGGCCAAGTTGCGGCGTGGTCGCCCGTCGGCAGACCGTCGGCGTCAAGCACGAGCAGCAGCGACGGACCGCCGTCAGCCGCGAGCATCCGCCAGCGTTCGGCCGATGTGTGCGCAACCCGCCACGTAGCAGCCCTGACGGCCAGCCCGGGACCAATCTCCACGGCCGGTATCGATCGGCCCTCCCCCACTCCGGCGACGGCTGCCGGACCAGCGGCGGCAATGGCCGCGGTGATCGGCGATGCGCCGGCAAAGAGGGCGTGCGCAGGCGACCAGTCGAACACCAGCGGCTCCACCCCGCCAGGCCGCACAACGTTGCCGTGCAGCCGCAGGGGTGTCCCGACCGGGTGCAGCGTGAGGAGGCCAGCCGCCGAGGTCAACTCAAGACGCGTGAGGTCGCCTGCGGGATCGGTCTCGACGAGCAGGACCTCGGCCAGGTGCCCGTCAGCGCCGGTGACGGCGGCCCGCCAGCGGCGGCCCCGCGAGCCCTCGGCCATCGACCATGCGAGGCGCTTCCCGCCCGGCAGCGTGAGAGCCCCGGCGCGGCGGAGGTGGCGAGGCTCGCTCACGACATTCCGTCAGTCGCCGGACTCGGCTAGCGTCTCGGCCCAGCGCGACGCCACGGCCCGCAGCTCACCGACCATCGACGGCGCCATGCGGCCGCGAACGCGGACGCTCTGCGGCAGGTATTCGAGATCCACCGTGCCCCGCTCGCGCACGCGCGCCAGCAGCTCGCCCGCCGCGTACGGAACCTCAGCGTCCACGTCCTCCCAGAGGGACGCGAGGAGTGCCGCGATCTCCGCCCGCAGCGTGTCCAGCCCAAACCCCGTTGCGGCTGACACGAGCACCGTTCCCGAGACGGCGGGCGCGGGCCGCGAGCCGTCGGCGCCCGGATACAGCAGGTCTGCCTTGTTGAACGCGGTGAGGCGCGGCTTGGCCCCGGCGCCAAGCTCGTCCAGCACCGTCTGGACCGTGGCGCGGTGCTCGGCCGCGTGGGGGTCGGCGGCGTCCACGACCTCGATCAGGACATCGGCGCGGGTGACCTCTTCAAGCGTGGCTCGGAAGGCATCCACCAGCTGGTGCGGCAGCTTGTGGATGAAGCCCACCGTGTCGGTGATGATCGCCGTCTGGCCGTCGCCCAGCTTCACCTGACGCGACGTGGGATCAAGCGTGGCGAAGAGCTTGTCCTCGGCCTTGGCCACCTCTGAGCCCACGAGCGTGTTGAGCAGCGTGGACTTGCCAGCGTTGGTGTAGCCGACGATCGCGACCGTTGAGAACAGGCGCCGGTCGCGACCGCGCGCGGCGGTCTGGCGCTGCTGGCGGACCGCCTCCACCCGTTCCTTCATCTTCTTGATGCGGTCGCGGATCAGCCGCCGGTCCGTCTCGAGCTGGGACTCGCCCGGACCGCGGGTGCCGATGCCGCCGCCGGTCCGCGACAGGTGCGTCCAGAGGCGCGTCAGCCTCGGCAGCTGGTACTCGAGCTGCGCCAGCTCCACCTGGAGCCGGCCCTCATGGGTCTGGGCATGCAGCGCGAAGATGTCGAGGATCAGGCGCGAGCGGTCGATGACCTTCACGCCCAGCAGTTGCTCCAAGGTTTTCTGCTGCGCCGGGCTGAGCTCGTCGTCGGCGATGACCAGGTCAAAGCCCGTCTCGGACTTGGCCTGGAGCAGCTCCTCGGCCTTGCCCTTGCCAACGTACCAGTTGGGGTCCACGTGGCGGCGGTTCTGCCACTCCGCTCCAACCACCTCAGCGCCGGCGGTCGCCGCGAGCGCTGACAGCTCCGTGAGCGAGTCCTGCGCGCCCCAGCCGGGATCATCGCCCGTGTCGACGGCGAGCAGGAACGCCTTCTCGGCGGGCTGGGCGATCTCGAAGGGCTCGCTGCGTGGGCTCATGGCCCTCCCAGCATACCGGGCGCCACGGCGGGGGTCGTCAGCGGCCGAGCGTCAGCAGCCAGGCCTCTAGGGCAGCGAGGGCTGGCGGCAGCGGGTCCGCCGCGGCGTCGAGCACGGCGAGGTCGGGCTCGCCGCGGAACCACGAGCGCTGGCGGCGGGCGAAGCCGATGTTGTGCTGCGCGTCAAGCGCGATCGCCTCGTCCAGCGTGATCTCGCCGTCGAGGTGAGACCAGCTCTCCCGATAGCCGATTGCGGAGAAGCAGGGCAGCGCAGGGTCCCAGCGCTCACGCAGGCCGCGGGCCTCCTCGACGAGGCCGGCGTCGAACTGGGCGCGGGCGCGGGTGGTGATCCAGTCGCGCTGGATGTCGGGATCGAGCGCCAGCTGGAGGCCCAGCACCGGCGCCGGGTAGCCCACGGGCTCGGGCAGCGGCGCATCGCCGCGCAGGGTGGCGATCTCTAGGGCGCGGACCACCCGGCGCGGGTTGCGCAGATCCGTGCGCGAAGCGAGTCTGGGGGCAAGGTTTCGCAGCCGGCGAGCCAGCTCCCCTACCCCGTGGCGCCCGAGATCAGCCTCGATCTTCGCCCGGACGTCTGGGTCAAAGGCCAGCGCGTCGGTGTCAATGCCGCGCATGACCGCACGCAGCCAGAACCCGGTGCCACCAGCGAGGATGCCGATACCGCCGCGGTCGCCAAGCGCCTCGAGTGCCGCCAGCGCATGCGTGCGGAAGTCGGCGATGGTGAACGGCTGGTCAGGCTCGACAAGGTCGATGCCGTGGTGGACGACACGGGTGCGCTCCTCGGCGCCCACCTTGGCGGTGCCGATGTCGAGACCGCGATACACCTGCCGTGAGTCCGCCGAGACGATCTCCGCCGGGATACCGCGCGCCGCCAGCCGCTCGGCGAGGGCGATGGCGAGGGCCGTCTTGCCGGTGGCCGTAGGCCCGCCAAGCACGACGAGCGGCGCGGTTGTTGTGACGGGGGTCTCCAACGGTCAGGCCAGCCGGCCGCGGAGCGCGTACGGGCCTGCATGCTCAATCAGGACGTCGGCCTCCGTGCCGAGGAGGCTGGCCGGGGCGGCGACGTGGACCAGCTTGTTCTCGCGGCTGCGGCCGAGCAAGTGGGCGATCCCGTCGGGCAGGTTCGCAAAGGCGTCCCGTGAGGCGGATGTGCTCGCGGCCTCCTCGTCGCCATCGTCGTCGTGGCTGTGGGCGCGCGGCGGGACCACCGTGTCGAGCAGGACGCTCGCGGTTCGGCCAAGCCAGGCGCGGTTGCGCTCGAGGCCGATGCCCTCCTGGACCGCGAGCAGGTCCACCAGACGCCTGCGCTTCACCTCCGCCGGCACGTCGTCTGGAAGGCGCGTGGCCGGGGTGCCCGGACGCTCGCTGTACGCGGCAGCGAACACCTGGTCGTACCGGACGGTCTCGAGCAAGTGAATCGTGTCGGCGTACTCCGCGTCCGTCTCGCCGCAGAAGCCCGTGAAGATGTCCGTGGAGAGCGCGACGCCGGGCACGGCGTCCCGGATGCGCGCCAGACGCTCGAGGTAGTGCTCGATGGTGTACTGGCGGCCCATGCGGCGCAGCATGGAGTCGGACCCGCTCTGGACCGGCAGATGGAGGGCTTCGCAGACGGACGGGCAGTCGGCCATGGCCTCGATCAGCCGGTCGGACAGGTCCCAGGGGTGCGAGGTGACATACCGGAGTCGCGGGATCGCCGGCACTCCATCGGACGTCCGGATGGCGTCCACGGCGCGCACAAGCTCGGCGAGGTCGGGTCGCGCGGTTCGGTCCTGCGCCCGGCCGACGGTCCGCTGCGTCTGGACGTGGGCGAAGCGGGGCTGCGGTGCCAAGTCGTGGCCGTACGAGTTGACGTTCTGGCCCAGCAGCGTGACCTCGCGGTACCCAGCTGTCGCGAGGGCGCGCGCCTCCGCGACGATCTCGTCAAACGGGCGGCTCCGCTCGGGACCCCGGCTGAACGGGACGATGCAGTAGGTGCAGGTCTTGTCGCAGCCGTAGATGATCGGCAGCCACGCGCTGATGGCCGAGCCGCGAAGGACGGCGCCAGCGGCAATCGCATCGGCACGGGCGCGGACGAGATGTGCGGCATCGCTGACCTCGGCGCCCTTCACGAGGGTTGTGGCGGCGGTCATCGCGAGCGCGCCCACGGGCGCCTGCGCCGAGGCTAGACCAAGGCGGTCGATGAGCTCGGGCTCCTCGTCGGGCCGGAGGAACATGTCCACGGCGGGGTAGCGCTTGGCGAGGCCCGAGCGGTTCGACGTCCGGACAGAGCAGCCGGTGAGCACCACGCGCATCCCCGGATTGGCGGTCTTGAGTCGGGCGAGCACGCCCTGGCGGCCGATGACCTTCGCTTCGGCAGCCTCGCGGATGGCGCACGTGTTGATGACGACGAGGTCGGCTGCCTCCATGGACGGCGCCTCCGCACAGCCCGACGCCAGCAGGCGCCCGGCCATCTCCTCGGAGTCGCTGCGGTTCATCTGGCAGCCGAGGGTCCACACAAAGAACGACGGCAGGGCGCGCGTCTCCGGGCGGAATTCGGTGAGGCGAGCGTCCGCTGGCGAAGACATCGCTCCCGGCGCGGCGCTCACGGGCGCTGGGAACTCCACGACAGGCAACTCGCGCGGGCTCACGCGGCCTCACTCCCGGGTGCAAAGCCCGTGCGCTGGCCCCAGCGGGTGGCAGCGATTGCGGTCCGGTCGGTCTCGATCAGGCGCTCCGGCATGACCAGCAACGCATGGGTGGCGGCGTACGGCCCGTCGTCACCGTGATAGTCGGAGCCGCCGGTGGGCACAAGGTGCAGGTTGCCCGCCACCCGTCCCATCGCCGCGCGTGTCTCCGCGTCAAAGGAGCGGTGGTTGGTCTCCAACCCGCCGAGCCCCTCGGCGATCAGGTCGCGCATGAGCCCGATCCGCGCCGGTGCCTCGGCGAAGTGGGCGAGCGAGGGCAGCCCGCCCGCGGCGCGGATCGCCCGGATGGCGCCGATGGGGCCCATCCCGGTCCGCGCGACATACGCCGGCCGGCCATGCCCAATCCACACCCGGAAGGCCTCGTCCACGCTCTCCACATAGCCCGCAGCCATCATGGCGCGGCCGAGCGTGGGACGCCCAAGGGCGCCGCCGTCGGAGAGGTCCATCGCCGCAAGCTGATCGTCGATGGGCTTGCCGACCTCGCGCAGCTTCTCCACCGCCTGCGCGAACCGAATGCGGCGGGCATCGCGCTGCTTGAGGAGCGCCGTCTCAAAGGCCTCATCGTCAGGGTCTACGCCGATGCCAAGGATGTGGAGCTCGCCCTCGGAGAGCTCCACCGGCAGGCCGCGCGTGATGCTGTTGATCTCAACCGCTGGAACCAGCTCAAGACCGGCAGGCAGCGGCGCAGCGTCCGGCGCGCGGAGCTCACGGTATGCGGCCAGGTTGTCGTGGTCGGCGATGGCAAACAGCCGGATCCCAGCCGCAAACGCCTGGCGGACAAGCTCCACCGGCTCCAGCACGCCGTCAGAGCGAAGCGTGTGGGCGTGGAGATCGGCCGTGGCGGTGCCCGGCGCGGGCGCAGGCCCATCCGCCCGGCGGGCGTGTCGAGAGGCCACGCTTGTCAGATCTCGACGAGGCGCAGGATGCGCTCAATCTGCAGGGCGCGCCCAGTGGCTGGATCGATATCGATCTGGCAGGCGTTGAGGACGACGGGCCCGTCGCCCACCTCGAAGCGCGTGGGCAGCCCATTGAGGAAGCGCGGGATGACCGTGGCCGGGTTGAACCCGATCACGCTCCACAGCGGCCCCGTCATCCCCAGATCGCTCTGGTAGGCCGTGCCGTTGGGGAGGATGCGCTCGTCACCGGTGACCACATGCGTGTGGGTACCCACCACAACGGACACGCGCCCGTCGAGGTACAGGCCAAGCGCGGTCTTCTCAGAAGTGATCTCGCAGTGGAAGTCCACCAGGCGGATCGGCGGCAGCGGCTCGGAAGCCTCGTCAAGAAGACGGTCCGCCTCGGTGAACGGGTTCTCGATGGGCTGCATGAAGGTTCGGCCCTGGAGGTTGATTACCGCCAGCTCTGACCCGTCAAGCGCCGAGTATGTGCCCCAGCCCCGCCCGGGCACATCGTGCGTGCCGTAGTTGAGCGGCCGCAGCACCCGGTCGTTCGCGTCGAGGAACGGGTAGATCTCGCGCTTGTCCCAGATGTGGTTGCCGCTGGTGACCACATCGACACCGGCGGCAAACAGCGCCTCCGCGGTGGACGCCGTCAGCCCCATGCCGCCCGCGAGGTTCTCCCCGTTGGCGGTCACGAAGTCCACCCCGCGCTCAAGGCGCAGGTCAGGAAGCACCTGCTCCACAGCGATCCGGCCGGGCTTGCCGATCACGTCGCCGATCATCAGCACGCGGCAGGCGCCGGCGGGACGCGGCGCATTCCCGTTGGTCGGGTTGCCGAGCCCCGCCCGATCCGATCGGCCCGCCATCGTGGCTGCTCCCCTACTTCGCGTATTCGACCGCGCGGGTCTCGCGGATCACGGTCACCTTGATCTGGCCCGGATACGTGAGGTTGTCCTCGATCTTCTTCACGATGTCGCGCGCTAGCCGGGTTGCGGACAGGTCGTCGATCTCCTCGGGGCGGACGAGGATGCGCACCTCGCGGCCAGCCTGGACAGCAAACGAGCGCTCCACGCCCGTGAAGCTCTCAGCGATTGCCTGGAGCTCCTCGAGACGCTTGATGTAGGTGTCCATCGTCTCGCCGCGGGCGCCGGGGCGCGAGGCCGAGATGGCGTCGGCGATCTGGACGATGGGCGCCTCGATACAGGCGTACTCGACCTCCTGGTGGTGCGCGGCAATCGCGTTAACCACCTTGGGGGGCATGCCGTGCTTCTGTGCGAGGGACGCGCCGATGGCGGCGTGGGGACCCTCAACTTCGTGGTCGACGCCCTTGCCGACATCGTGGAGGAGCCCGCCGATCTTGGCGGCCTGAATGTCGGCGCCAAGCTCTGCGGCGATGACCCCGGCCAGATGGCTCGTCTCGACGGAGTGGACCAGCACGTTCTGGCCGTAGCTCGTGCGGTACTTGAGCCGCCCGATGAGCTTGACGAGGTCTGCCGGGAGGCCCGGAACGCCCGCGTCGTAGCAGGCCTGCTCGCCCGCCTGGCGGATGATGAGGTCCACCTCGGCGCGCGCCTTGGTGACGACCTCCTCGATGCGCCCGGGATGGATCCGGCCGTCGGCGATGAGCTTGGTGATGGCGACGCGGGCCACCTCGCGGCGGACAGGGTCGAAGCCAGACAGCACGACGGTCTCAGGGGTGTCGTCGATGATCAGGTCGATGCCGGTGGCCTGCTCGAGGGCGCGGATGTTGCGCCCTTCGCGGCCGATGATGCGGCCCTTCATCTCGTCGCTGGGCAGGTGGACCACGCTGACCGTGTGCTCGGCTGTGTGATCGGCGGCGACGCGCTGGATCGCGGTCACGATGATCTCGCGGGCCTTGTCCTGCGCCTCGTCGCGGGCCCGGCGCTCGATAGATCGCGCGAGCTTCACTGCATCGTGCTCGGCTTCCTCGCGGATGGCCTCCAGCAGCACCCCCTTGGCGTCAGCGGCGGTCATGCCGGCCACCTTCTCAAGCGCTGCGATGCGCTCCTGGTTGAGCCGCCCCAGCTCGTCTCGCTGGTGCTCAACCTCGCGCTCGCGGTCGTTGATCTTGCGGCCCTTCTCCTCGAGCATGTCGGCCCGCTGGTCAAGCTGCTCATCGCGGGCGAGCAGACGCCGCTCAAGAACCTGGAGCTCGCCGCGCTTTGCGCGCGCCTCCTCCTCCGACTGCAGCGCGAGGCCGAGGAGG
>JANYAA010000292.1 GCA_025355255.1 Chloroflexota bacterium
GATCTCCATGCGGCCGTCCTCGGCCAGGTTGGCGCCGCCGAAGGTGTACGCCGGGTACGGCGGCTCTGCGGTGGACAGGAACCACTCCGGGTGCTCCGCCACCCAGCGCGAGTCCAGACCCATGTGGTTGGGCACCATGTCCGAGGCCAGGCGGACGCCGCGCGCCCATGCCCGATGCCGCAGGTCTGACCAAGCCGCCTCGCCCCCGAGGTCATCGGCGATCCGGTAGTCATCGAGCGAATAGGCGGATGCGGCCGCGTCGGGGTTGCCGCGCCACTCCTTGATCCGCCGCGACGCCTTGCTCCGCTCCCACAGGCCGATCAGCCAGAGCCCTGTGATGCCCAACCGGGCGAGCCGGTCCAGCTCCTGGTCCGGGATGGCGTCGAGGGTGCGGATGGGCCGGCTATAGCGCCGGGACAGCTGGTCAAGCCACACGTGCGTGGATTTCGCGATCAGCACCAGGCGCGGCATCCAGGCCGAATCCGACGAGAACCGCTCAGGCTCAACGTCTAGACCCGCATAGCTTGGCGCCTCGCCGTGGTCGGGGCCATCGCCGAAGCCGCCGCCGCCAAACCGCAGGTGGAGCCCGCGCTCCTCTTCGGCGATGACGTCCAGCGTCAGCGTGAGCCGGTCCAGCAGCTCCTCGAGGGACGCGCCCAGAAAGGAGCCCCAGAGCCCGCGGATGTACCGCAGCTGCCCGGCCAGCGAGGTGGGGTGGGCACGCGCGGGCGCCCGGAGCAGGTCCACGAGCGTCTCGCCGTTGGGGCCAAGCGGCGTGCGGTCGGCGTGGTACGACTCCAGCGCCCGCATGGCCAGATCGCGCTCCTGCCTCGGCAGCGGATCATCATCTATCAGGGCCCGCAGCGGCCGAGCCGCCGGGTTCTCGTTGGCGATGCGGACGAGCAGCAGCTCCTCGATGCGGTCCGGGACCGGGGACGGGGCCACGTCGGGGAACTCATAGGCCACCGCGCTGACGAGCGAGCCAAACGGCAGCACGCCGAGGCCCGCCTCCACCACGGTGGCGGACTCCGCCATCGATGCTGCGGGATCAGCTTCGGCTGCCTTGATGACAACCAGGTGCCCGATCTCGTGCAGCAGCTCCAGCGCGGCCAGCTCGCCGGCCTGGGCGCTTGCCTCGCCTGGCTTCCGTGCGGCGTTGACAGCAAAGGCAATTCGGCGGGCGGCGGGCAGGTTGGCGGCGAAACGCCGGGCTTCTGGCGCCGACGGGATGGCTACAGCGCCAGCCGCTGGGACCGCCGGATCGGGCGCCTCGGGGACATCGAAGCGGCGACGGGCGGTGCGGGAGATCGGCAAGGCGCGCATGGCGCCAGTGTGGCACTAGTCGCCGGAGCAGGAGGCAGATTGGCGATCAACAACCCGCAGACAGCCCGCGAGCCCCGCGCGATTCGCTCCTCGCCACGGCCTGCCGACGTGCGACGATGGGGGACGAGTAGACGCTCAACGCCGGATGAAGCGCACGTGGAGACCACGGCCAGACAGATGAGATGCTGCCACCGATGAACGCCGACGACCTCCTCGCGGCTCTGCGCGAGATCCTGGATCTAAGCCAGATCAACACAGACCTAGACGCGCTGTATGACGCTGCCGCCGACCGCTACAAGAAGTACGCGAAGGCCAGGAAGGTCCTCGACGTCCCTTCACCCATCGCGATCGTCTACCCGGCATCGGTTGAAGAAGTCAGCCGACTTCTGGTCATGTGCAATGAGCACCGCGTCAACGTCATCCCGAGGGCCGGCAAGACCGCAACCGAGGGTGGCCTTGAGAACTGGAAGGATCTCAGCGTCGTCGTTGACTCGCAGAACCTCGACCGGATCCTGAAGATCGACCCCTACAACATGCAGGCGACGGTCCAGGCCGGCGTGCGCCTCCAGGACCTTGAGGACAAGCTGCGGGCGATGGGACTCACCACGGGCCATTCGCCGCAGTCAAAGCCGGTGGCGAAGTTTGGGGGCCTCGTCGCCACGCGCAGCATCGGCCAGTTCTCCACGCTCTATGGCGGCATCGAGGACATGGTCGTGGGGCTGGAGTGCGTCTTTCCGGACGGCCACGTGTCGCGGATCAAGAACGTTCCGAGGCGTGCAGGCGGTCCGGATATCCGTCACATCGCAATCGGCAACGAGGGCGCCCTCTGCTTCATCACCGAAGTGACCGTCAAGCTCTTCCGCTACTTCGGGGAGAACCACAGGTTCTACGGGTACCTGGTGAACGATGTTGACACCGGGATCCGCGTCCTCCGAGAGGTGATGGTCAACGGCTATCGGCCGTCCGTTGCCCGCGTGTACTCGGAGGAAGATGCAAGGCAGCACTTCTACCACTTCTACAAGGACAAGTGCGTGCTCCTGTTCATGGCAGAGGGCAACAAGCACATCGTCGAGGCGACCTGCCAAGGCATCGAGGAGGCTGTCCAGACGCATGCGGCCGGGATCATCGAGCGCGTTGACAGCGAGCTGATCGAGGGCTGGTTCAACCACCTCAACTGGTCCCAGAAGGACATCGACGACGAGCTTGCGGGCATGGTCGAGAACGACAGCCACGCAGGATTCACCACGGAGATCTCAGCTGATTGGGAGACGATCCCTGAGATCTACCGCAACGTGATGCGCCGGATCAAGAGCGAGTTCGCGCGCGCCGACGACCTGACCATGCTTGGGGGCCACTCCTCGCACAGCTACATCAACGGCACAAACATGTACTTCGTCTACAACTACACGATCCGCTGCGCACCCGAGGACGAGTTGCGGATCTACCACCACCCGCTGCAGACCATCATCGTGGAGGAGACGCTCAGGCTGGGCGGCTCCATGTGCCATCACCACGGGATTGGCAAGTACCGCAGCGAGTGGACCGTTGCTGAACACGGATCCGCCTACTACATGCTTGAGAAGCTGAAGGCGTCGTTTGATCCCAACGGGATCATGAACTTCGGCACGATCTTCCCCCAAGAAGAGGGCATGCGGTACGTGAGGTAGATGGGGCCCGGGTCGCGAGCGAGTTGGCAGCGGAGATGCTCCGGCAGTGAGAGTCGCATGCCTTGTGGACGGCGGCGGGGGCCAGGATCGGGCGGGGGAGCGACGGTCCTTGGCGCCAGCGGATGCCACAGCCTGTGCCTTCGCGTTGACGATGAAGGCGCGCTGGCCTGACACATATGTCGAGGTGGTTGCACTGGGGCCGCTGGTTGCGATTCCCGCGCTGGAGGACCTCCTGCGACTCGGGGCCGACAAGGCGACGCTGCTCAGCGATCCGGCGTTCGCCGGCAGCGACTCCCTTGTGCGAACCAGGATCCTGGCCGAATACCTGCGTGGCGTGTCCTTCGACTGCATCCTCGCGGGGGCCCAGACCGCCGACGGGGCCGACGCGGAGGTGCCTCCGCACCTTGCCGACCTCCTCGCGCTTCCCCAGGTATCGAACATCATCCGTGTCGATGAGGCATCGCTGGTCGAGGGCTGGCCGCTCGTCGATGTGGACGAGGGCAGGCTGCAGGCCACCTACCGGATCCCACTGCCAGCCGTGTTGAGCTTGAAGCACCATCACGCCCAGGTGTTGCCCCACGTGAGCCTCCGCGACTCGAGAGCCGACGTCGGCGACCGCCTCCACGTGATCGACAACGACCAGTTAGGCCTTCCGGCACACGAGGTTGGCACCCAGGGCTCGCTGACCCAGGTAGTGGAGGTGCTCGATCCACCCGTCCGGCAACGGGAGCCACGGTTCGTTCGCTGCAATGCTGAGGGGATCGAGCAAGTCCACGCATTCCTGCAGAGCCGTGGTCTGATCACGCACACCACGGCGTTCTCCCCAAGCCACGTGCAAGGGGAGCAGGTGGTCCTCGTTGGGCGTCGTCCGAAGGACCCTCCGGGCGACATCAGGGATGCGGAGATCCTGATTTCCGGCGGGGGCGGCGTGGCCGGGTCCTTCGATGAACTGCAGAAGCTTGCCGCGGTGATGGGCGGTCGCGTGACCGCGAGCAGGCGTGCCGTGGACCTCGGGGTTGCGGCCCGAGCGATCCAGGTGGGGCAGTCTGGCAGGACGGTGAGCCCCAGGCTCTACATCGCACTCGGGATCGACGGCGCGGGCCAGCACATCGAGGGGCTTCGGAACATCGAGTCCATCATCTCGGTCAACACGAACCGGCATGCTCCGATCTGCAGCATCTCGGACATCGTCGTCGAGGGCCACGCGAGGGAGTTCATCGAACGGTTATGCCGCCGAATCAACGAGGGGACGACGGCCGCACTTGAGCCGCACTAGAAGGAATGGACGAGCCTTGGACATCAGCGACTTCGGGATCAACCGCTTCTCCGTCAAGGGGAAGAACGCGATCGTGACCGGCGGCAACAGCGGGCTTGGCCAAGCGTTCTCACTTGCCCTGGCCAAGGGCGGGGCGAACGTCATGGCGGCGAGCGTGTTCGACGACGGTGGCGAGACGAGGGCGCTCGTCGACGCGTGCGGCGTTGCCTACAGGCAGATCCATTCGGATCTCACGCAGCCCGGCGAATGCCTCCGCGTTGTGGACGACTGCGTCGCGACCTGGGGAAGCATCGACATCCTGGTCAACTGTGCCGGGATCTCCATCAACGTCGAGGATGTCACCCGCTTCACGCGCGAACAGTGGGACAAGATGGTGGCGGTGAACCTGACCGCCGCCTTTGAGATGATCCACGAGTCCTGCAAGCACATGATCAGGCAGCAGCGCGGCAAGATCATCAACATCGCCTCGCTGTACGCGTTCCTTGGAGGCCAGTGGTCGCCGGCGTATGCCGCCACCAAGCACGGGATCGTGGGCCTGACCAAGGCCATGTGCGACGAGCTGGCGCAGTTCAACATCCAGGTCAATGCCATCGCGCCAGGCTACTTCGCGACCAAGCTCACCGCGAAGACGCAGGCTGACCCTGATCGCAATGGCGCCATCCTCGCCCACACGCCTGCAGGCCGATGGGGGTCTCTGGCCGATCTGATGGGGGCGTGCCTGTTCCTCGCGAGCCCCGCCTCGGACTACGTCAACGGGCACACGCTCACCGTTGACGGTGGCTATCTGGTCCGCTAGGAACCACAGGACGAAACCATGTCGGATATGTACTTCATCGGCGTCGACGGCGGGTCGCAGAGCACGAAGGTCTCGATCTTCAACCAGTCTGGCACTGTGATCTGCAGCGCGAGCGAACCGCTCAAGCCCATGGTGTCCCGGCAGCCGGGCTATATGGAGCATCCAGACGACGACTTGTGGGACAGCCTCAAGGTCGTGCTCAAGCGGGTGATGGGCTCGTTTCAGGGCGACCCCGGCGCGATCCTCGGGCTGGGTCTGTGCTCGATCCGCTGCTGTCGGGTCTTCATGCGGGCAGACGGAACGCTTGCGGCGCCCGTCATGAGCTGGATGGACATCCGGGCGTACGAGACGTTCGAGGACCGTCCCGACATCAGCTATACGTGCTCAACCACCGGCTACCTCACCCATCGCCTGACGGGCGAGTTCAGGGACGCTGCCGCCAACGCGTATCCGGGTCAGTTTCCCGTCGATGTGGACACCTGGGCCTGGACAGCCGATGCGCAGCGGCTTGGGGAGTTCGGGATCCCCAGGGTCAAGCTGCTCGAGATCGACCTGCCCGGAGTGATCCTGGGTCGTGTGAGCCCGAGTGCTGCGGCGCAGACGGGTCTTCCAGTCGGTCTTCCGGTGGTCGCCACCGCCAATGACAAGGCAGTGGAGGCCCTCGGTGCCGGGTTGACTGACCTGAACGTCGGCCTCGTGTCGCTCGGCACATACAGTGCGTCAATGGTCTACGGCGCCACAAACCGAACCGATGCGACGCACTTCTTCACGAACATGGCGTGCGTCCCCCACCACTACCTGTATGAAGCCAGCGGCATTCGCAAAGGCATGGGGCATATCTCGTGGTTCAAGTCCATCATCGGCGAGGAGTACGCGGCGAAGGCGAGCGCGGACGGCAGATCCGTCGAGGAGGCGCTTGGCCAAGAGGCGGCAGCCGTGCCCGCCGGGTCGGATGGCCTGCTGACGATCCCGGACTGGCTGGCGCCGGCCAGCCAACAGCACCGCAAGGGGGTCATCATCGGGTTTGACGACCGCCACACCAGGGGCCATATCTACCGGTCGCTGCTTGAGGCAATCGCGATGACCCTCATCAACTGCTACGACGACATGATCCGCGAGCTCGGGATCCACCCGGCCAGCATCCTCGTGTCGGGCGGCGGGGCGAGCAGCGACCTGCTCATGCAGATCCTGGCCGACGTCTCCGGCGTCAAGACGACCCGGAACGAGGTCACCGGCGCGGCCGCCTTGGGATCGGCCATGTGCGCCGCCGTGGCGGCCGGCGTCTACCAGGACGCCCACGAGGCGGCTGGCCACATGGTGAAGCGCCGTGATGAGTTCTTGCCAAACCCGCAGAGCCAGCAGGTCTACTCGAGGATCAACACCGAGGCGTATCGCCGGCTGGGATCGCTGCTGGAGCCCGCTCTGAAGGCCGTCCGCCGTGCGGTTGGCGAAGACTCCGAGGACGCTGCCCGGGCGGTGTGACGCGCCCGGCGACGTGGGCGACCGCCTGACATCGTGGGCTGGCCTCGCGTCAGGTCGGGGGCGGCTGGCCGGCCTCAGCCAGCGCGCGCCGGTACAGCGCGGCACCGTCCAGCCCGGTTGCGGGCGACCGGAGGATCGACAGATCGCGGACGAGCCGCCGCTCGAGCGACGTCCCGGCCAGCGCGTCCACCAGGCGTGCTGCTCTGGCCGCGGCCCGAAGGTTGGTCGCCGTCTCCGGTCTGGCCGGGTCCTCCCAGAACCAGCCATCGGAGGCGAACATCGCCAGACGCCAGCGCTGCGCCTCCAGAAGGGTCGCCAGCCGCCCGCGGTCTTCGGCGTCCGCCTTGCCGCCGGTGCACGCGTCGGCGAATGCCTCAGCGTCGGTAAGGCCAAGCACAACGTCCACGTAGGCGTCACGGGCAGCCCACGGGTCGTCCAGACCGGGGATCTGCGCGCCGACCATCTCGGTAACGACGTCAACCGCCCCGGCGAGGCGGTCCAGAGCTCCCCGCAGCGGCGCCTTCCAGCGCGCATCGTGGGCATCTGGGCACTCGCCGCCCCAGCGCGCAACACCGTGGTGGCAGCTCCAGGACGTCCGCTCCCGGATCCGGATCTCCGGGTGCGGGTCGTCGCTTGGGTCGGCGAGAAAGGCGCCCAGCGTCACGACGTCAAACCCTCGGTCCGGGCCGTTGGCGTCCGGCGCGACGAGCGCGCGCAGGAACAGGTCGCGGAACTGCTGGTGGTGCCCGTACAGCTCGCCGTCGCTGGCGATGACCACCGTCGGCGCGCGGCCGTCTGCGAGCGGCGGCGCAAGGCGGGGGAGGAGCTGCTCGCGAATGAACCGGTCAGCGTTGGCCGTGAGGTCCGGCACAAACGAGACCGCGCCCGAGAGGTCGCCGTCGTAGAACGCGACATCGAGATGGCGGCCGCCGCCGGTGGCAACGCGATAGGCGCGTCGGTCAAGATGGTCCACGTCGGCCTGCCAGGGCGCAAGCACCGTGCCGGTGATGCCCTCCTCCACGGCGACTCGGAGCGTGGCGAGGTCAACCGCGGTCTCAGGGAACCAGACCTGCGTTGCCGGCCGGCCAAAGCGGACCTCGAAGCTGCGCAGGCCCCAGCGGATCTCCGTGCGCCGGTCGTGGAGCGGCGCGTACGGCAGGATCGAGTGGTGGTAGGTCTGTGCGATCCCAGGCCCGTGGTGGCGGCCACCGCCTGCCCGGTCAGCGGCAGCGAAGTCCTGGAGCACGTCGGGCGCCGCATGCGCGAGGTACGACCCGAGGGTTGGCCCGAGATCCCACGACGCATGGGCGAGCGCGCCCGAAGCGGCGTTTGGCCGGTAGCAGTCAGCCGTGACGCGGGCGGCCCAGTCACGCGCCGGCGCGGCCGTGGGGTCGGGCGGCGTTTCCCCGGTGAACGGGTTGACTCGTGACGGCTGGTAGAAGTGGGCGTGCACGACGAGACGCGGGCGTCTCATCGCGGGCGCAGGTCCCGTTGGGCGCCGGACCGTGTCACGCGCCGGCCGCCGTGTGGTCCCGGCTGACGGCGGCGTCCTGGCGCACGGCGAAGCGGCGCGTCTCGCCGGGCTGCAGCACAAACGGCCAGGTGAACGTCAGGGCGCTGCCCTGGTACACGCGCTCGAAGCCGCCCTCAGAGTTGGACACGGTCTCGATGGGGCTCCACCACACGTCAGCCGTCGGCGAAGCGTGCGCCACGACTGCGAGGCCCACCCAGTCGTTGCCGAAGCTGATGACGCTGACCCCATTCGCCTCACCGCTGCCGTCATGGCGGGATCGGGCTCCGGCCACGTCATACCAGGCCTGCGGGTTGCCGCCGCCGCCAAGCATGTGCAGCCCCCACTCAAGTCCCAGCC
>JANYAA010000313.1 GCA_025355255.1 Chloroflexota bacterium
TGGGCCGACGCAGGGCCGGCTGGCCGTCAGGCGCTGGCGGTCTCGATCTTCGCGCGCATCGGCGTACGGGGCTTCGAGCGTATGGAGTACGAGCTCACCGAGGACGCCGTGCGCCTGGGGATGAACGCCGCGTTGCCCGCCGTGATGGAGCTCCGGGGTTCGATTGGTGAGTTTGGTCGGGGCGAGAGGGATAGCCCCGCCACCATTGACCTTCCGATCACGATGCGCCTCGCCGAGCCGCCTGGGTCTTGCTATTGGCTCCGGAGCGCATGACGCGGCGGTCGTGTCGCCGAGCGGAACGCGCCACCGACCGTGAGGTCGGGGTGGTCGCCGCGGTCCTGGCGTCGGGATCCGAGAAGGCGGCCGCCCACCGCCTCGGCCTGTCGCACTCGACCGTGAAGCACCACCTGGCGAACGCGCGGTCCAAGGTCGGAGCCGAGACGACGGCGCAGCTCGTGTGGATCCTCGGGCCTTGGCTGCCTCCGCCGGAGCGACCACCGACCTTCCGGTCGAGATGCGGCTGGCGAAGCCGCCCTGGCCGTTCGACTGGCTCCGCAGCGCATGGGCCGGCGGCGGTCGCGCATTGCCGCTCCTGCCACCGATCGCGCGCCCCTGGGTACGCCTCCAGCGTGCCAAATCGTCCGGTCCCCGAGACGGAAGCCGCGTAGACTGCGCGTTGACTGAAGGCGGGCGCTTGCGCCCGCGTCTGCCAAGGGGGGTGTGCAGAGGGGGTTCCGGTCTACCCAGCCGATTTTGGTCTGGTTCGCGTTGACATCGTTGGACGCCCAGAGTCCAGCTGGTCCCTTCCTCATCCGCGGTCGTGAGGCGCCGCCAAACGGCAATTGCTTGGTGGGGGGATCGCAAGCCCGCAGCTCGAGGAGTGAATCCATGAGACGCCAGTTCTTCTCAGTCGCCGTGTTGGCCTCGATGTTCTTCACGGCTGTTCCGGTCGCCACCGCGGCCGGACGGGATCTGAGGTCGGTCGCGCCGGCCGGCGTCGACCGCTCCGTCTTCGCCGAGCAGCCGTCCGGTCCGGTCATCGCGACTGGCCGCGTGCTTCCAAACAAGGGCCGGAGCGCCGGAGCTTCGATGGTGGCGGCTGAGGCTTGGCCCACGGCAGCCGTCCTCCACAACATCAAACCGGGTGATCATGTAGTCACACCCACGATCGGGTGGGCGAACGTGGCGCCTGACGGCAGTTACTCCTTGCAACTGGTGACCAAGCGGATCACCTCGAATCTCGTCGACGACTCCGGACGACTCAATGTGAATCTCGTCGCCTGGGATTCGACCACTCGGGGCCAGTAGGGCGTGCCGGTCCTGCTCTCGGCAGACACTCTGGCGACCTCCCAGATCCGGTCCGCCGCCGCGCCGGCCGCAGCACGCGCAGTTCGGGCCGACGTCAAACTGACGCAATCGTTGGTCGCCGCAAACGCACGGGCGGCGCGCCTGACGGCGTCTCCGCAAACCGACCTCGTCTCGGCCTCCTGCACTCCAGGCACACTGGTCTGGACGCTGATGTCCAGTTCCGACACCTGGGCGACGATCGGGCAGACATGGACTGTCAAGCCGGACCAGACGTCGAAGATGGAGACCATGACCACCCACACGAGCACGGTGGAGATTGGCTACAGTGTCTCGGGGTCGGCGGGGTCATTCGGGTATCAGGGAATGTCGAGCATGGCCGATGGCGTCGGGTCGAGATGGGCCTACTCTTCGGCGGACCGCAACTACGTGGTGGGAGTCCGGTACGGGAAGTACGGACACGGATACTGCGGCGCGGGCTACACCGAGTATCAGGCCAGCCTGATCGAACCGCTCGGCACGTCAAACAGCTTGGCCAACAACGATTTCCTGTCCGGCACCTGCTTCGTCCAGGGTCCCACCGAATGGATACGAAACCAGTCGACCGGAACCAGCTTCACGCTCTCGGGCGGGGTGAACCTCGTGCCCCTGATCGGGGGAAGCTTTAAGTCCTCCTCGGCTTGGGACACTCAGCACACCCTCTACTACAACTTCCCCACGGCCGGTCATCTGTGCGTTGATTCCGGAACTCCGGCCACCGCGCCGAAGGTCAAGGCCACCTCCTAGCCTGGATTGAGGTATGCGCCGCTCGCTTTCGCCTGCCATTCTCATCGGACTGCTCCTCATCGGCAGCGCGGTTGCCGGCGGCGCGATCCTCAGCACGCGCAACGACAAGCCTTCCAGCCACGCCGACGGCGAAGGCGACTTGGCTTTCACAGGAAGTCCAGATGCGTGGTCGGCCGAGGTTACCGACCCCCAGGGCAAGACGGAGTTCACGTACGGCATCGACGTGTGTGACCAGACGGGGGCGGGCCCAATCGTGCTCACCTCCGTCGCCCCCGCCGCGTACGTTGGTAGTGGGGCAACCCTGATAGGGGCGCAGTCCTTCGACCGCCTACCGAACGCAGACGGGATCATGGAGACCGAGGGGTACCCGCCTGCTGAAATTCCAGCCGACCGCCTACGGGATCTCGCGGGCACAAAGGTCTCTTTCCGATGCGACGGCGCTGGCTGGACCGAGATCCTGATCGGCCTCAGGGCCAACGGCACCGAAGGAGGCGGTTGGCGCGGGGTCAACGTCAATTACACCGTCGGCGGGCGGTCAAGGTCCCTGCTGGCGAAC
>JANYAA010000315.1 GCA_025355255.1 Chloroflexota bacterium
TCGACGGCGTGGCGATCAAGCGGGTGTAGCCTCGTCCGCGCTGGATCAAGGTGCGGGCCCCGCAATCGGTTCGGCTGTGCCTGGACGAAGCGTTGTTGTGGAGATCGTGGTCTTGCCCGCGGTCGTCACCGTATAGCTGAACTGGACGGCCGCAGACCCGACCGTGACCGTGACCGTGACTGGACCGCCGGTCAGGCCAAGCGCTGCGGCCGGGTAGACGGCCGTGAGCACGGCCCCGACACCCGTGCCGTCAGCGGAGACGCTGGTCGGAGCTCCAAGCACCGCCACAGGGGACGCGGGCGCGGCGTCGGCGGCCACGAGCACCCAGGATCCGCCAGCTTCGCGGGCCCATGCCTGGGGCGGGATCCGGATGTACTCGACGGTGCGGCTGCCGGTGGTCACGGACACCGATGACGCGCTGCCAACCGAGCGGCCGGATGCGCTCACCACGGTGGCGCCGTCCACAGTGACGCTTGTGCCGAACGCGCTGGCGCTCTGCAGGGGGGCAAGCGCTGCTGCCAGCGCAGCAGCAGCGGACGAGGCGTCAGGCGAGGCGCCGGCGGTGGCGCCGGAGGCCGGGGTGCTTGACGCCGGGGTGGCAGCCCCGAGGCTGCAGGCGGTGACCACGGCGAGCAAAAGGATGACCCCGCCGAGGCGGGGCCATCCGAAGTGCGCGAGCCGTCCGGCGACGGCGGTCAAGGGCGATTGCCGTCCTTGGAGCCGGGGACGAGGCCGCCCAGCTGGGTCTGATCGTGGTTGCCGTCAGTGCCAGCCTGGTCCGCGCCCGGCTTGACCGTCGTGTTGACGATCTGGTTGGGCGCAGACTGCTTGCCGCAGCCGAACTTCTGGAACTTCACCTTGAGGGTGTAGGTGCCCGTCTGCTGCTCGTTCTGGTGCAGGGCAACATTCACGAAGGCGCGCGTGCCGCCGAAGCGGGCGATGAAGCCCTTGTCGAACGCGTGCGTGGTGGCAGTTGCGCCGGTTGCGGAGACGTAGCTGACGGTGCCGTCCGGGTTGACCGTGTAGGTCAGGCCCAGTGCCGTGCCGTCGCACGTCTTGCCGTCCCACGTGTGGGTCCCGCCAAGCTCAGCGAGGGTGCCGGTCAGGACCTGGCGGTCCTTGCCGGTGAGCGTGATCTTGAGGCTTGCGCGCGGATGCTCGGGGTCATCGCTGACCTTGACGCTGATCGTCAGCTTCTTGGTCCAGCCGTCCTTTGAGAACGAGACGGAGGCTGCAGCGAGCGATCCGTGGTCTTCGGTCTTGGCGACCGGGGTCCCGGGGGTGGCGGTAACACCAGCAGCCGGGGTGACCGAGTTGATCACGACCGTCGGCACGCCGGCGTTGTTGCCAACCGAGTACGTCAGCGACGACGGTGATCCGGTGCCGAACACGTCGGCGGACCAGGTGCCAGGACCCACGAGGGCGTCAAGCGTGCCCGCTTTCGCGCCGATCGAGAGCGAGGACCCATGGGCCTTGATCTTGACCTGCGTGCCGCCGGCTGTGCTGTCAAACGTGACCGCATGGGCGTTGAGCTGCAAGGCGGCATAGCCGCCAACCGGATCGAGGTTGACCTGGCTCAGGTTGCCGCTGGCGTCGAGCTTGACCTGGACGGTCAGCGATGAGCCAAGCAGCGGGAGCGTGGCGGTCATGCCGCCGGTCTGGGCAATTGCGTCAGTCGTCGATGCGAGGGCGACGATGGGGACGGCCAGGATGGCTGCCATCGCCAACGCGGCAGCGACGCCTGCGCGGCGGTTGGGTAGCGCTCGAGTCTGCAATCGGTACTCCTTTCAAGTGCCGTTTCATCCCGCACGCGGCGGGTACGGCCAAGAACGGCAGGTGACTCCGTCACGCTAGCCGGACCCCGCGGGTTTGGCACCGAACCATCGGCCTACAGGAGGCGTGGAGATGGTCCCTGTTCGTTGCTCTCAGGCATCAGGGCCTCGAAAGGTTTCATCAGAGCGGTCTGCGGGGTGTCGCTGACAACGGCAGTTTGACACCCTCGACGCCTCGCCACAGAATCTCCCGATACCCCATGACAACCACACCCCCCCCACCCGGCCCTGGCGCAGCGGCGCGCCGAACCGTCGCCGTTGTCCTGGCCGCAGGGCTTGGCACGCGGATGCGCTCGCGCACCCCCAAGGTGCTGCACCACCTGTGCGGCCGCCCGATGATCGACTACGTGCTGGACGCGGCGATCGCCGCCAGCGGCTCACGCCCGCTGGTGGTCTATTCGCCGGCGACAGACCCAGTCCGCAGCTACGTGGCAGAACGGGCCGACGCCGCGCTCCAGGATGTTCCTCGCGGCACCGGCGACGCCCTGCGGGCAGCCCTGGACGCGCTCCCAGACGACGTGGCCGAGGTGCTCGTCCTTTCGGGTGACGTGCCGCTGGTGCAGACCGAGCTGCTGGCCGCGCTGCTGGAGGCGCGCGCCCTGGACCATGCCGCCATTGCGCTGGTTGCCGTGGACGCGCTGGACCCCACGGGGCTGGGTCGGGTGGTCCGCACCGAGGGCGGTACCGTGGAGCGCATCGTGGAGGACAAGGACGCCACGGACGATGAGCGGCAGATCAGCGAGGTCAACGCGGGGCTGTACGCCATCGATGCCGCCTGGCTGCGCCGCCGCATCGGCTCCCTCCGCCCGTCGCCTGCAAGCGGCGAGCTGTACCTCACAGACCTGGTCGCGCTCGCGCGCGAGGACGGCCGCCTGGTGGCAGCCCTTGACGTTGAGGACGATGGGCGCCTCACGGGCATCAACGACCGGACGCAGCTGGCCCGCGCGGAGTGGGACATGCGGGTGGAGATGAACGACCGCTGGATGCGGGCGGGCGTTACCATGCAGGACCCGTCCACGGCGTATCTGGAGCATGGCGTGCAGCTGGCCGAGGACGTGACGCTGGAGCCAAACGTCATCCTGCGCGGCCGCACGTCTGTTGGGCGCGGCACACGGATCGGCGCGGGCTCCCGGATCATCGACACCGTCATCGGCGAGGACTGCACGGTCGTCGCCAGTGTTCTGGAGTCCTCCACGGTTGAGGACCAGGTGACCATCGGTCCGTTCGCACACCTCCGCCCCGGGGCCCATGTCGGCCGCCGCTCCGAGGTTGGCAACTACGCCGAGATCAAGAACAGCCGCTTGGGGGAGCATGTCCGCCAGCACCACATGAGCTACCTCGGCGACGCGGAGGTGGGCGACGACACAAACGTTGGCGCGGGGACCATCACCGCCAACTACGACGGCGTGCGCAAGCACAGGACCGTGATCGGCAAGGGCGTCTTCCTTGGCGTGGACACCATGCTCCGCGCGCCCGTGACGCTGGGCGACGGCAGCAAGACCGGCGCCGGGGCCGTGGTGACGCACGACGTCCCCGCAGGCAAGCTCGCAGTGGGCATGCCCGCTCGCATCCGCGAGATCCGCAAGCCTGACGCGGACCCCGCCACGTGAACCTGCCAATCGTCGAGATCTTCTTCCTGATCGTCCTCACGCTGCTGGAGGGCTTCTTCGTGGCCGCGGAGATCGCCTTGGTCTCGATTCGGCGCAGCCGCGTGGAGCAGCTGGTGGACGAAGGTCGACCGGGCGCCAAGCGCGTGCAGCGCCTGCTCGACGATCCGGGCCGCTTCCTCGCCGTCTGCCAGCTGGGCCTCACCGTCATCGGCTTTCTCGCCTCGGCCTTTGCGGCCGTCAGCCTCAGCCAGCAGCTTGCCGCGCTGCTCGCGTCGGTGGGCATGGCCGCCGGCACCGCAGACGGCGTGGCGCTTGTGGCGGTGACCGTGCTCTTGGCGCTGTTCACGATCGTCTTCGCCGAACTTGTCCCCAAGACGCTCGCGCTGGCGAACACGGAGCGGTTTGCCCTCACGCTCTCGGTTCCGCTGGTTGTGCTCGGCCGCCTCCTGACGCCGGTTGTGGCGCTGCTCACGTCCATCACGAAGACCATCACCAGGGCCATGGGCGCGCGCGTGAGCTCCGATGCCCACATCACTGCGGAGGAGCTGCGGCTCATCGTGGAGCGGGGAGGGGAGCAGGGCATCCTCGAGGCGGAGGAGGAGCAGATGATCAACGCGGTCATCGAGCTGGGCGACCGGCGGCTCCACCAGGTCATGGTCCCGCGGATCCACATCGTGGCGATCTCGGCGAGCGCATCGTTTGACGCGGCGATCGAGCTGGTGGTGGCCGAGGGCCACTCGCGCATCCCGGTCTACGAGACATCGGTGGACGAGGTGGTGGGCATCCTCTACGCCAAGGACCTGCTGCCGTTCCTCAAGTCCACCTCGGCCGAGCCGCCAAGCCTGCGTTCGCTGCTCCGGACGCCCGTGTTTGTCCCGGAGTCGCTCTCCATCGACGACCTGCTCCACGAGTTCCAGCGGCGCAAGGTCCATATGGCCATCGTGCTGGACGAGTACGGCGGCACCGCGGGTCTGGTGACGATTGAGGACCTCCTTGAGGAGATCGTCGGCGAGATCCAGGATGAGTACGACGAGGAGGAGCCGCTTGTTGAGCGGCTCGGCGAGGACCGCGCACGCATTGACGGCCGGGCCGCCGTGGAGGACCTCCTGGAGCTATGGGACATCAGGCTCACGCTCGAGGACGAGGAGGAGTACGACACGGTTGGCGGCCTCGTCTACCACCGCATCGGCGGTGTGCCGCAGCCCGGCGACGAGGTGCTGCTGGCGGGCCTGCGCCTGACCGTGGAGTCCACGGACGGCCGCCGGGTGGCGAAGGTCATGGTGGTTCGCGAGCACACGCTTGACGGCCAAGGCGAGGACGGCGACGACTAGCCGACTCTTTGAGGCCCAGCGAGGCCCGTGCGGGTGCCTCGTCCGCGGCACGACTACAGCATTCGGTCCACACTTGGGCCCAGACCACAACCGGTGCAGGAACCCCGGCCGCAAGGCGATGGGAGCGGGATCATCCGGGCCCGCCGCTATCCACCGGAGGATTCGTGTCGCACTTCTCAGCCCTCGGGTTCCCCATCCGCTCCAGCGCGGAGATGTTGGCGGTTGCCCGGCGGGTGCCAGCCTCTGCGCTGTACGCGCAGACGGACGTCGGCTCGTACTACCGCTGGGAGACCGGCGGCGGATCCGAGCTGTGGCTGGCCACGGGGCTGGACCAGAGCCTGAAAGCGGTTGTGCCGCACTTCACAGCCGTCGTCCGCACAAAGGTCCGCCTGATGGAGCGCGTGCCCTCCCGGGACCACGAGATGGATGGCGCCTTGCGTATCGTGGTGGCCCCCGCGCGCGCCAGCCAGGCCGGCGGCGACCTGGAGGAAGGCGCCTTCCCGCTTTTGGTGGACATGCCGGATTTCCGTCGCCTGGACGCGTTGGCGCTGCCGGTGGACGTGGACTTGTCCATTGGCGCGGTGGCCGAGCGTGTGGAGCACTACGCGTCCGAGGCGGACATGCGAGCTGCGGGCGTCCTTGCGGAGACCGAGTCCATGATCCCGTCGGGTCTGGTTGGACCGGACGGTGCGGACCGTGTGCCGAGACGGGCCGAGGCGATCCTGTACGGGACGGTCCTTGCCTCCGGGACGCGCCTCAACGCCGTGGGCGTCGGCTCGTTCACGTGGGCGCGCGTGCGCACGCAGTCGGTGGAGCTGGAGGTCGTGGCGGATCCGGTGCTGCTGCCGAAGCCGCCCGTGTCGGGCTCCATCTTGGGCGGGACCTTTTGGCTCACCGCGCGTCTGGCGACAGCGTGGCCGGACCCCATCACCGGGCGCACCTAGGGCACCTGCGGCCACCATATCTTCCCCGGGGCGGGTGCGACTCAGACGCGTGCAGCTCGGCGGGGAGCGGCGCGCCGCTGGGCGTGATCGAGCGGCTGGCCCGCCGCGTTGGCGCTGCGCCAACAAATCCCCGAATCCAGACGCCGGACTGGCCGTTTCAGCGCGTTCTGATGGCGCCACGTCAACACGGGGCCGAGTTCGGGGCCGAAACGGCGCGCGATTCCGGTATTTGTTGGCGTGGTGCAAAGCCGCCGTGGCGCGGGCCGTGTGCGGGCGTAGCCGCACCCGCCGCACCCGCCGCGTCAGGCGCTGATGACCGCGGTGATGATCCCGGTGAGCTTCTCGTGGGCCTTCGGGCCAATCACTGTTAGCCCGGCCAACTCGGCCAGACACTGGTCGCGATGACGCTGCGCCTCAGAACGGGTGAAGTCCGCGGCGCCGGCCCGCTCGAGGATTGCGACGACTTCGGCAACCCGGGTCTCGTTGAGGTCATCGGTCTTGTACAGCTCTGCCAGACGCGCGCGGTCGGCGGGCGTCGCGTGCTCAAACGCGTAGAGCACGGGCAGGGTCTGCTTGTGGCGGACGACATCCGTGGGCACCTTGCCCGTCTTCTGCTCCAGGCCCCAGATGCCCAGCAGGTCGTCGTTGAGCTGGAACGCGACGCCCAGTGACCAGCCGAACCGGCGATAGGCGCTGATCACCTCCTCGTCATCGGTGGCGAGCAGCGCGCCCGCCTCGATGGACGCCGAGATGAGCGCCGCGGTTTTGCGGCCGATCATGTCGAAGTAGAGCTCGACGGTCATCGGCTCGCCCTGGGCGGATGTGGCGATGTCGATGTACTGGCCCTCGCAGAGCATGACGCACGTCTCGTCGTAGAGGCGCATCAGGCGCAGTACCTTGGCGTCGCTGAACCCGAGATCCGTCAGCCGGTGCAGGGCGACCCGCGACAGGCTGAAGATCAGGTCACCAGTGTTGATGGCCTGGGGGACGCCGTGGATGGACCAGAGGGTGGGACGATGCCGCCGCTCCACATCGCCGTCCTCGATGTCATCGTGGACGAGGCTGAAGTTGTGGCCCAACTCCACCGCGGCGGCGCCCGGCAGGGCAGCGTGGTGGTCGCCCGCGATCGACGCGTAGGCGAGCAGGCCCAGCAGCGGGCGCATGCGCTTGCCGCGCGGCCCCTCAGACCCGTCAAGCCCAAGGTGGTAGCGGATCATCTCGTAGACGCCCACGGTGGATGCGTCACGATTTGCGACGACGCGCGAGATCTCCGTCTCGGTGTCGGCAAGCAGCAGGTTGAGGTCGAGTTCGTCGGTTGCGGTCATCGTCCGGGAGTGTACCGCGCGCGCCGCCAAACGTGTTCGCCGCAGGTAGCCTGTTGAGCGTCGATCCTCGCCGCGCCGCACGGGAGTGCTACCGTCGCCCCGTGCCCGCCCCTCGTCGCTACGTCACGGACGCCATGGTCCTCACCCGCTTCGACCTCGGGGAAGCTGACCGCGTCCTGACGCTCATCACGCCGGGCGAGGGCAAGCTCAAAGCCATCGCAAAGGGAGTCCGGCGCCCGACGTCGCGCCTTGGCGGCTCGCTTGAGCCGTTCGCGGAGCTGCGCGTGACGCTTGCCCGCGGCCGGACATTCGACGTCGTAACCGAGGTGCAGGTGGGCCACGCGTGGCTGCGGCTGCGCGACAGCCTGGAGAGCGCCGCCACCGCCTGGTATCTCGCGGAGCTGGCCGATCGCAGCCTGGAGGAGCGGCATGCCGCGGAGCCGCTGTACGCGCTCCTGCGCCGCGCCTACGAGCTTCTGGACGCCGGCATGGCGCCGGGCCGTGTAGCGCGCTGGTACGAGACGCACCTGGCCGACGAGCTTGGCCAGCGCCCCGAAACCGACCGCTGCGTGGAGTGTGACCGGCTCCTGGAGGCCGACGAGGCGTTCCGCTGGGTGCCGCCGCTGGGCGGCGTCCTCTGCAGCCGCTGTCCGGGGCCGCCGGCGGACCGCGCGGCGCTGTCGCTGGACGCGCTCAAGGTGCTCAAGGCGTATCAGCGTCTCGACATCGAGGCCATTGCCTCGCTTCGGCTGCCGGAGGCAGTTGAACGAGAGGTGGAGGCGGTCATGCGCGAAGACGAGGAAGTGAGGACTTCGCTCGATACGCTGGAACATGATGCCGGTCACTTGCGCGGCCTGGTGCGTGACATCCAGCTCTACCTGGCGGCTGGCGAGCCGCGCGGCGAAGTGCGCGTGGAAGACGCCAATGCCGCTCTGCTGGC